>JAPUIV010000182.1 GCA_027296665.1 Acidobacteriota bacterium
AATCGGGGCCGCCTTCAACAAGTGTTGTTGAACCTTTTGTGGAACGCCGTGGAGGCGATGCCGGATGGAGGATCCCTTGAGGTTTCCGTCGGCCGCCAGGGAACCGAGGCGTTCATCGAAGTCCGGGATTCCGGCAAAGGAATTTCCGAGGAAAACCTCTCGAGAATCTTCGATCCGTTCTTCACCACTAAACGCGGCGGCGGCGGCACCGGCCTGGGCCTCTCGGTCAGCTACGGAATCGTCGAGGAACACGGCGGACGACTCAAGGTGGAAAGCCGCAGCGGCACTGGCGCCCGGTTCACCGTTCGCCTTCCCACGGTGGCCGCTACGGTCCGGAAGGTAGGTTAGGGAATTGATCGATTCAAGAAAAGGACAGCCGTCGATGGAAGAAGGTGAAGTCCGGCTGCTGATCGTGGATGACGAGGAGATCATCCAGGAGGTTCTGGGAAATCTCCTGGCGGGCGCCGGATACGCCACTCGGGGAGCCCGCACCGCGGCCGAGGGTCTCGAAAAGGTCCGCGAGGGATCTTTCAATGTGATCCTCCTTGATCTCATGCTACCGGACCGGGGCGGCCTGGATGTCTTGAGGGCCCTCAAGAAACAGGATCCGGATACCCCGGTGATCCTGATTACCGCCTATGGGTCTATCGAGACGGCGGTACAGGCCATGCGCCTGGGAGCTTACGACTACATCACCAAACCGTTCAAGAATGACGAAGTCCTGATGGTGATCCGGAACGCCGCCCGCCAGAAACGGCTCCAGGAAGAAAACCGGAAACTTCGCAAGGCCCTGAATGAACAGGACCATTTCCACCACATCGTCGGGAAAAGCAAGGGGATGCAGGAGGTCTTCCAGCTGGTCCAGCAGGTGGCTTCCAGCCGGAGCACCGTTCTGGTCCAGGGAGAGAGTGGTACCGGAAAAGAGCTAGTGGCCAAGGCGATTCACAAGGCCGGCAATCGTTCCGAACGGCCCTTCGTGGTGGTCCACAGCGGCAGCATGCCCCCGGACCTCCTGGAAAGCAACCTTTTCGGGCACGTCCGGGGGGCGTTCACCGGAGCCGTCTCCACCAAGAAGGGGCTGTTCGAGGTGGCCGAGGACGGTTCCATCTTCTTCGACGAGATCAGCACGGTGCTACCCGAGGTCCAGGCGAAACTACTCCGGGTGATCCAGGAAAAGGAGTTTCTCCCCCTGGGATCCGTGGAAACCCTCAAGGTCGATGTTCGTATCCTGGCGGCGACAAACGTCGACCTGCAGGAAATGGTCCTGCGGGGAGAATTCCGGGAAGATCTCTTTTACCGCCTCAATGTCATCAACATCCAGCTGCCGTCGCTGCGGGAACGGACTGAGGATATTCCCCTCCTGGTGGAGCATTTCCTGGAGAAATATGCCCTGGAGAACGGCAAGAGCCCCCTGCGGATCACCAGCCGGGCCCTGGATCTGCTTTTGACCCATTCCTGGCCGGGGAACATCCGGGAACTGCAGAATGTAATCGAGCGGGCTGCCGTCCTGGCCCGGACCGACAGCCTGGATGAGGGGTTGCTCCCCCCCCAGCTCAGGAGTGGGGGTGGCGGTCTCGTTGCCGTCCCCGGGAAGGTTTCGGAGGCCATCGGGCTCAATGAGGCCATGGACCAGTATGAGGCCGAATTGATTTTGATGACCCTGAAACGGGCTCGAGGGGTCCAGAGAAAGGCTGCGGAGCTTCTGGGGGTGAAACCGAGCACCTTGAACGAAAAAATCAAGCGCCTCGGTCTCCGGGAGTGATTTAGACGCTTCCGGGCGGTTTGCGGAGTACTCACCGCAACCGATGTCGTCGGTCGGTTGACAGAAGCAACCTGTTTAGTAATATATAGATATGCGGAAATAAGACTGTTGTGCGGGGCCCGGGGGCCATTTCGGCACGGAGGTGTGCGATGGCAGTGATAGGTGCAAGGAGAAGGGGAGTGTACCGGGGCCTGGTGATCGCTATTCTTTTCCTGGCCTTATCTGCCTTGCCCCTGCCGGTCACCGGCCAGAGTTCTACCGGGTCGTTGAAGGGGACCATCGTGGACAAGGACGGCGAGACCCTACCCGGGGTGGCCGTGACCCTCAACAGCAAGAGTCTGGGGATCAAGGACAAGGGGGTCATCACCGACCAGAACGGCCAGTTCAGTTTCATCGGACTTCCCCCTGGAACCGACTACAAGCTTCGAATCGCCCTTCCCGGGTTCCAGAACATGATCATCCCCATCGAAATCAAAGCCAACCGGACGATGGTTCACAACCTGACCCTCCGTCCGGACACCGAACTCAAGGAAGAGATCATCGTCACCACGAAAGCCGAACTCATTGATCAGGATAAGCGTGACACCACCACGAGTTTCACCAGCGATTTCATCGAAGGCCTTCCGGTGATCGGCCGGGACTATGTCGATATTCTGACCCTGGCCCCGGGAGTTCAGGACGAGGACGGTGACGGCAATATTAACATTCTCGGATCCCGGGACCGCGACGTTTTGATCAGCATGGACGGCGTCAACGTCACCGACCCGTTCACCGGCCAGGATGCCCTCGATGTGAACCTGGAAACCATCGGCGAGATCGTGCTGGTCCGGGCAGGCGCCGGAGCGGAGTACGGCGGGAAATCGGGCGGGTTCGTCAATCTGATCACCAAGTCGGGGAGCAACGAATTCCAGGGATCGTTCAAGTTCTTTCTCCGGGCTGACACCTTCGACGGGGACGGCGCCGGAACAGATCCCTCGGCATTTCACGGTGGTCTCGGCGAGGAAGCAGGGTTCCGGGATCTCAACTTCGACGAGTTCCGTCCGTTCCTGAGCCTCGGTGGGCCCATCATCAAAGACCGGCTGTGGTATTTCATTTCCAATCAATTCA
>JAPUIV010000183.1 GCA_027296665.1 Acidobacteriota bacterium
TAATCGCCGAAATCGGTCCCCATGCCCGCCTGCACCTTCCCGGCCTCCCCGTACGCCACCCCGGCCGGCAGGGCGAGATCGGTGAAGGTGCCGTCCCGGTTGTTGCGATACAGGAAGTTCGGGGTGATGTCGTTGGCGACGTAGATATCGGGGTCGCCGTCCCGGTCATAATCCCCCCAGACCACTCCCAACCCCTTGCCGTAGGTATCTGCCACACCCGCCCGCGCGGATATGTCCTCGAAGGTCCCGTCGCCGCGATTGTGATAGAGGACATCGGGAGCCGCCTCATAGGCGTCGGGACAGTACGACTGGAACCCCCGGCGATAGTCGCCGCAGAACCGGTGGTTCTCGAGGGAATACTCCAGGTAATTGGCCACGAACAGATCGAGATGGCCGTCGTTGTCGAAATCGGCGAAGGCGGCGCTGGTCCCCCATGACGGATCTCCCACTCCGGCGGCGGCGGTGACATCCAGGAAGGTGCCATTCCCCTCTTTGCGGTACAGGATGTTGGGCCCAAAATTGGTCACGTAGAGGTCGGGATCGCCGTCATTGTCGAAATCGGCCACGGTGCAACCCATTCCGTATCCCCCGTCTCCCACTCCCGCCGCCCCGGTGACCTCCAGGAACCGCCAATCGCCGTCATTGCGGTAGAGAGCGTTGCGGGGAGGGGTGTCGGAGCGGAACCCGGGAAGATCGGCGCTGTTGACGAAGTAGATGTCGAGATCCCCGTCCCGATCGTAGTCGAGCAGGCAGACGCCCCCGCCGAAGGTCTCCACCATGAAATTACTGCCGCTCTTGCCGTTGGTATGCCGGAACCGGACACCGGTGCGCTCCGTCACATCCCGGAACCGGATGCCGGCGGCCCCGCCGGTGGCGGGAACCCGGCAACCTGCCGACACCAGGAGGCCCGATCCGATCGCGATCAGGAGTACGGAACCGATCCTGCAGGCGGAGAACCTCACTGGAGCCAGCCTTCCTGGCGATTGCCGGTGCCCGATTCCAGAAGGTGGAAGCTTTTCATCTCCTCATCGCTTTCCGGCTGCCGGCCGAGGCTGCGCAGCAAAACGGCCAGAAAGTAGTGAGGCACCGAAAGGTAGGGGTTGGACTGGATCGCCTCCCGGAACACCTCTTCCCCCCGGACCGGGTCGCCGCGCAGGACATGAACCCTGCCGAGCTCCGTCAAAGTGAAGCCGTCCGAGGCGCGCAGGGCGAGCGAGCGATCCAGGGTCGCCTCCGCCCGGTCCAGTTGGTTCAACGCCAGGTAAGTGGAGCCGAGATAGGTCAGGATCTGGGGGTCATCACCGCGAACCGCCAGCACCGCCTGGAATTCCTCCGTGGCCCGTCTGAAATCACCCTGATCGTAAAACATGCGGCCCTGATCGGCATGAATGGCGATCTGTCTGGTTTCCTGGACCCGCCGGTACTCCGCCTCGGCGAGGAGGTGAAAACGCGCCTCCTCCTCCCTCGCCTCCTCCTCCCGTCCCTGGGCCCGGAACGCCTTCGCCAGGTTGAAGTGGGATGCCGGGTGGTCGGGATTGAGGCGCAACTCCTCCTGGAAGGACCGGATCGCCGCCGGGATCCTGCCGATCTGAAAAAAGGCACGGCCGAGGGAATAGTTCGCCTCCGGGAATCGCGCATCTTCCCCCAGAAGCTTCTCGAACTCGATCACCGCCGCCTCGGGCCGGTTGCGGCGATATTCCGCCAGTCCGAGATAATAGATCGCCTCGTGCTGGGAAGGATCGGTATCCAGGACTTTCCGGAACTGTTCGACGGCGCGGTCGAAACGGAACTGGTCGAAATAGACGAGCCCGAGCTGGAGCTCGAGCTCCGGGCGGTCCGGAGCGGCCACAAGGCCCCTCCGCAACGCCTCCTCGGCCGGGACCAGGCGCTTCAATTTCCGGAGAGTATGGCCCAGATAGAGATTGAGCCGGGGATCTTCCGCACGGATCTCCCGGGCCGCCTCGAGTGAGTTCAGGGCGAGATCGTATGCCTCCTCCCGGTACATCCGGTACGCCATGTCGAGGAAGAGACGGTAACGGACGGCCTCCTCCCCGGTCAGGGGGGAAGGAACGGCCGGTTTCGCCGGCTCCTCGGGCGGCCCAGCGCAGCCGCCGGCGAGGCCCGTACAGGAGAGGAGAACGACACCGGCCAGCCGCAGAGCGGCGCCCGGAAACCAACGGGCGCGACTACCCCCGAGAGGTTGTGTTGAATTTGTGGTAAAAACCATACCCCAAGCTCAGGACGGACCTGAAATGTTATAAAGGATACCAGAACGATTCGAAATGGGGCAAATCGCTCCGGAAAGGAATATTCCTGGATTTGCCCCATCGAAAACTTCCGGCGGGCCGTTGCGTATCATAGTCAGGAAAGCGGGATTTTAACTGCCCCGATCCCATGGATCGGGGGGGGAGGCTTGAAGCATGAAGAAGGTTGCCGTGGGCTGTCTCCTGGCCCTGGGGCTGCTGGTCGCGGTTCTCATTCTTGTGCCGGTCATCATTATCGCCACCTCCGGGCCCGCCGATCGGTCAGTGCTCCATCTGAAAATCCAGGGGACGATCCTGGAGGAACGGCCGGACGATTTCTTATCACAGCTCTTCATGAAAAAAACGGCCACCTTCCGGGATTACCTCGATGCCCTGAAAAAGGCGGGATCGGACGACCAGATCACCGGCCTGTTCATCGAAGTGGGTGGATCCTCCCTGGGCTGGGGAAAAGTTCAGGAACTCCGGGACGGGATCCAGGCGTTCCGGGATCAAGGGAAATGGACGGCCGCTTTCATGGAAACCGCCGGTGAATTCTCCCCCGGCGGACTGACCTATTATCTCGCCACCGCCTGCGACGAGATCTTTCTCGCCCCGCCGGGGCTCCTCAATCTCATCGGGCTGCACGCCGAGATCCCGTTCATCCGGGGCACCCTGGACAAGCTGAAGATCTATCCGGACATGGACGCGATCGGCGAGTACAAGACCTTCAAGAACACCTTCACCGAGACCGGCTTCACCCCAACGCACCGGGAATCGGTCGAGTCGCTCCTCGACAGTCTGTACGGCCAGCTTCTCGAAGGAATTGCCATGGAGCGGGGGATGGAGGAAGCGGAACTGGCGAAGACGATAGACCACGGGCCGTTCCTGGCCAGCGAGGCGGTCGAGGA
>JAPUIV010000184.1 GCA_027296665.1 Acidobacteriota bacterium
TCTCGAGGAGACCCTGCAGGGTGCCATCCTCGCCGTGAATGCCATGGAGAACCGGGAATACGACATCCAGCGGGGGCGCCGGCTTCTTCCCCGCCGGTTCCTCACACCCCAGGCCGATCAGCTGCCGGGCGATCGCCTCCGAACCTTCGGCGGCGGGTATATCGGCGGTGAGAACCCGGGTTTCGGGTGAGGGCAGGGCCCGAAGCGGTACCCACTTCCCCTCCGGGGTGATGCCGATCGGCACCGCCTCGTGCCGGTTCTCCCGGAGCACCTCCAGCACGAACCTCGCCGATTGCAGCGAGACGGAATGCTCCACCGAACGGCCGCCGAGAAGGACACCGACTCTCAGACGTCTTTTCATCCGCCTTCCTTTCCGATGATCCCGCGTATTCTTTCGACGTTCACCCGGGAGGTTCGGATGCGGATCCGCATGTAGCCGTTCCGGCTTGTGGTGTCGATCACCTCGGCCAGGGAATGGATCCTGGAAATCAGGCGGGTCGATCCGATCGGCACCGATACCCAGTCCTCCATCAGGACCTCCCACGCGGCCGCCTCGATCCGTTCCCGCAACTCCTCGAGATGGGTGCCGATCAGGGCGGAAACGAAGATCCCCTCGGGATCCTGTTGCCGGGCCCGATCGAGAATGGTCGGATCGGCCACCGAGTCGATCTTGTTATAAACGGTGATCCTCGGTTTGTCGAGGGCGCCGAGATCACCCAGGACCCGTTCGGTGACCTCGCGTTGCACCTCATAATTGGGGTGTCCGAGGTCTATGATCTCGACCAGGAGATCGGCCTCCAATGCCTCCTGGAGAGTGCTGCGGAACGAGGCGATCAGCTGGTGCGGGAGCTTGCGGATGAAACCGACGGTGTCGGTGAGAACGATGTCCTTTCCCTGGCGGGTCCGATACCGGCGGGTCATCGGGTCCAGGGTGGCGAACAGGCGATCCTCCACCTTGGCCGCCGCCCGGGTCAGGCGATTCAGGAGGGTCGATTTTCCGGAATTGGTGTAACCGATCAGGGCCGCCTGGTAGGCGCGGCTCCTCCCCTTGCGGCGCACCTGGCGGCTTTTCTCGATGGTTCGCAGGGCGGAAGAGAGTTGCGAGATCTTTTTTCGGACGATCCGCCGGTCGATCTCCAGCTGGGTCTCACCGACCCCGCGCACCCCGATTCCGCCCACCTGCCGGGACAAATGGGTCCATCTCCGCGTCAACCGGGGCAACAGGTAGCGCAACTGGGCCAGTTCCACCTGGGTGCGGGCCTCGCGGCTGCGGGCGCCGCGCGCGAAGATGTCCAGGATCAGGGCGGAACGGTCGATGACCCTGACCTCGATCAGTTTCTCCAGGTTGCGGGCCTGGGCGGGACTCAGGTCCTGGTCGAAGATGATCAGATCGGCCTTCTCGGCGCGGGCCATGGCCGCCAGATCGGCCGCCTTCCCCCTGCCGATCAGGTGGGCAGGATCGAGGACGGACCGTTCCTGGAGGAGGGTGCCGACGACGACACCACCCGCGGTCCGGGTGAGCCTGGCCAGCTCCTCGAGGTGTTCCTCAACTTCTTCTTTGGGTTGGCGGGGTAAACTCACCCCAACAAGGATGGCACGTTCCCGGTGGAAACCGGGCTGAGAATGGTCAGAACCCGCTTCCAATCATCACTCCCTGATGTTAATTGTATGTCCGGGCGGGAAGACCGTCAACGTGGGACCGGGACGGCGTGCGGCCCCGGGGGGAGGGCGGGTCAACCCCTCGCCGAAGCGGTGGTCACGCTGGCCGGAAGCTTGTCCAGAAGGGTCTCGATTCTCCGTTCCAGGTCTGGAGGGAGTTCCGATCCCTCGTAGGCAAGTGTGCCGTCGGGGGCGATCAGGTAGCTGTAGGGCACGTAGATCGCCCCCAGCTTGCTGGTGACCTCGTCGTTCTCGTCGAACAGGATCGAATAGCTGACCTCGTTGCGTTTCATGAATCCCCGGATCGCCTTCTCGTTCTGGCCATACGGGACGCCGAGGCCGAGCACTTCCAATCCTCGATCCCGGTACTTGTTCTGCAGGGCGGTCAGGATGGGAACCTCCTCTATGCAGGGGGGGCACCAGACGGCCCAGAGCACCACCAGGACCACTTTGTTTCCTCTCATCTCGGCGAGGTGCTTGACCTCTCCGTCGATAGTCTTCAGGGTGAAGTCGGGCACCAGTTTCCCGAGGTTCTTGGCGGCAACATCCCATTCCCCTGCGCCGGTTCCGGTGCCGCCGGCCATCCCCGCGGCGGGAAGCCAGATCGAGATCAGGAGAATGGAGATCGGAGCGGCAAGATGATTTCGACGATTCATTTTCTATACCTCGATCAATAAAGGAACTGGCCCATCTTCACAAGGAAATATTCTCCCACAAGAAGCATGCTGAACCCGAATCCTTTTTTCACCCACACCATCCAGCGGCCGGCCTTCGGGAGGGAGGACAGGGAACCGGCAAAGGTGCCGACCAGAAGGAGAAGGAAACCCAGGCCGAAGGCGAAGGTGAACAACAGGGCCGATCCATATAGTACATTGGCCTGGCTCCCAACGTACAGCAGCAAGGTACCGAGGACCGGCGCGGTGCAGGGCGCCGCGACGAACCCCGAGGCCATCCCCATGAGAAAGGCGCCGGTATAGCCCCGCACACCGCCCCCGCCGCTGCGGGTGAGAAAGCCGGGCAGCCGGAAGGGGATCACATCCAGCATGTTCAGCCCGAACAGGATGATGATGTTGGCGACAAAAAAATAGACCCACGGGTTGGTGCTGATGCTGCCGAAGAATCGATGCGTCAGGGCGGCGAAGGCGCCCAGGGCAGCGTACACCGCAGCCATGCCCAGGACATACACCAGGGTGCGCCGGAAGGCATGTCCTTTCGAACCGGCGCTGGTGCCGCCTATGTAGGTGACGGTGACGGGGATCATCGGGTAGACGCAGGGAGTGAAGCTGGTGAGAACCCCGGCCAGAAAGACGATGCCGAAGGCCATGATCGACCCGTGGCCCAGGTATCCCTCCAGGAGGATCCGGAGACTGTCGCCCCACTGGTTCAGTGTTTGCTGCAACTACCCCCCCCTGGCTCTACAGCAGTTTGTTGATCCGGTCGATCAATTGCCGTTTCGGGACATTGCCGACGATCTGGTCCTTGACCTCGCCGTCGCGCATCAGGAGAAGGGTCGGAACGGAAAGGACTCCGAAACGGGCGGCGGAGTTGCGATTGTTGTCGACATCGACCCGGATCACCCGCAGTTTCCCCTCATACTCGGCGGCGATCTCCTCGAGGACCGGGACCAGCAGTTTGCAGGGCCCACACCATTCGGCCGAAAAATCGACCAGAACCGGCAGGGTCGATTTATCCACTTCCTGTTCGAAGGTATCGTCACTCACCTCTGCTATAGCTGCCATTCCCCCTCCATTCAGATATTTGTAACCTGCGAGACATCGATGTAACCGATCTCCTCGTACAGCCGGCCCTCCACCTCCACCTCGGTTCCCCGCATCGGGGGGGTAAAGAGGAGATCCTGAACTTCCGGCTTGTTGACGAAATTCAGCAGATCCCCCTCCGAGGTGAGAAGGCCGGTCATGTGGCCATACTTCTTGCAGTGCCGCTGCGCCTCGATCGGTACCCCGGCGGCACTGCAACCGGCGCAGACCAGGTGCCCCTTCACATGCACCGCCTCGCCGGCGAGGGCCAACGAGGTTCCCGGACCGAAGGCTCCATTCTGGAGACCTTGGGGAAGGCCAAGCCAGAACATGGCGACCAGCAATCCGGCAACCGCGGTGCCGAGGGCGGGGCGCGAAACAAGGGAGCTTGCCCACTTCCAGGCCCGAAACCGCAACCGGTCACTCTGATCGTCCACCTCTTTGAGGGCCGCCTGGATCCGGGTGTCGAGCCCCGGCGGGGTTTGATGGTATTCGAGCTGACCGAGGGTATCCCGGAACCAGCCCTCGAACCCCGCCCGTTTGCCGCACGCCTGGCATGCCTCGACGTGGCGCTGGATCTTGCCGGTCTCGGACAGGGGCAGCTCCCCGTCCACGAAAAAGACCAGTCGGTTCAATACTTCTTTACATTCCACCTTGGGAATCCTCCCTTTCACCGGTTCGGGATCTCAACTTGACAGGGGTCCTGGAGGCCGCCGCCGGATCGGTCTTCCGTACATCCTGCAGGTGCTCCACCAGATGAACCTGGAGAAGCTTCCTGGCCCGGTGCAACCGGGACATCACCGTTCCGATGGGGCAGTCGAGGATGGAGGCAATCTCCCGGTAGGTCAGCCCCTCCATGGAGGAGAGAACGACCACGATCCGGAACTCGGGGGGGAGCAGATTCAGGGCCTGTTCGATCTCCTGGCGGACCAGACTGCTTTCGAGACTCTTCTCCGGGTCTCCCCAATCGGGGGCGGCCCCCATCTCAAAGCTGTTATCGAGAGAGTACTCGACCTTTGAAAGGTCGACCATCTCCGGTTTCCTCCGTTGCTGGCGGTACCGGTTGATGAAGTTGTTCCGCAGGATCCGGAACAGCCAGGCCTTGCAGTTGGTGCCTTGCTCGTACTGGTCAAAAAACCGGTAGGCCCGCAGGTAGGTCTCCTGGACCAGATCCTCGGCCTCGGCCCGGTTCCGGGTCATCTTCACCGCCAGATTGAACATCGCGTCCATGTGAATCCAGGCAACCTCCTGAAAATTGGTCCGATTCTCCTGTTTCGAACCCTGTTTCTTCACCAATCTCTACCTTATCGATAACAACCAAAAGGTCGGATCTGTTTCCGGAAATGGCCCTTTTCGGGTGGAATTCCTCATTTTAGCCCAGAATGCCGTCCGGAGCAACATGTAGGCCCCGGTCAGGGGCTCTCCAGGCGAAAAACCGGCACCACGCGGCCTGCCTCCGCCCCGCGGAGGGTCCGGACCGGGCCGACCTGGCGGCGCCGCACCGACTCGAGGATGTTGGCGGGGAACTCCCCCGCCCGGCCCACCGCCTCGAGGAGGGCGGCGGCGCGGATCGGGCCGCCCTCCCCCGCCGCCATCTTGACGGCCAGGCCGATCCCGCGGCGGTCGCGGTGAAACCCCGCGGCGATGAATCCGTCCGCCCCCACCTTGACCAGGATCTGCGAACCGAGTTCCCGCATCAGGTCGGTGCCGAGCCGGCCGGTGCCGGCCACCATCAACGGATGGCTCCGCATGGCGGCGGCGATCCGGCCGAGGGCGGGGATCGGCGGGTGCGCCGCGCCGGGTTCCGCCAGCCGGGCGTAGCCGAGGGCCGCCTTCCAGAGCGGCAGGGCGAAGGTGGGAACGGAGCATCCATCCAGCCCGGTGGAAATCGCCTCCGCCGGATGATCACAGCATCGCGCCACCGCCTCCAGGCAGAGCCGCTGGACCGGATGATCCGGTTCGGTGTAGGTCTCGAGACCGGCATCGAGATGCCGGGCCAGCGCGAGCATGCCGGCATGTTTGCCCGAGCAGTTGTTCTGAAGGAGGGTCGGCACCCGGCCGGCGCGAATGTTCCCCTCGGCCGTATCCCGGTGGAAAGGCCGGTGCGTGCCGCACCGGAGGTCGGTTTCCGCCAACCCGGCCCGGCGCAGGATGGAGGCGACCACCTTCGTGTGTTCCGGCTCACCGCCGTGCGAGCCGGCCATGACGGCCAGCTCCTGGTCCGGAAAGGCGAATCGATCGGCCGCTCCGGTCTCAATCAAGGGAAGAAGCTGGAACGGTTTCGCGCCGCTGCGCAGATAGACCATTTGCCCGACATCGCCAGCCGCCAGCAGGACGCGGCCGGTCGACTCCACCACGGCGATGGAGCCGTGGTGCACGGTCTCGATCAGCTCCCCGCGGTACACCGCGACGAGGGGAACGTTTCGGGGCGGATTCATGGGTTTGTTTCCCCGTATTCTTGACAGGAAAGAGGGCGTATTCTACATTACGGTTCCCGCGTTTCAAAACCCAGGGAAGATTTCCGCCAACAGATGAAGACTGCCCGTCCAATTCAAAACGATCCGCATCCGGTCCGGGAAACCGTCCTGGAGAACGGCCTGAAGGTCCTCCTGCGGGAGATGCCAGGAACCGGCGTCGTCTCCGTCTGGTGCTGGTACCGGGTCGGCTCCCGGGATGAACGCCCGGGGATCACCGGGATCGCCCACTGGGTGGAGCATATGAATTTCAAGGGGACGGAAAAGATCCCCAAGGAGGAGATCAAGGCCCGGATCGAACGGGTGGGAGGATCATGGAACGGGTACACCTATCTCGACGTGACCACCTACCTGGAGACGGTGCCGAGCGGGGCGCTGGCCGGCGCGATCGAACTCGAGGCGGAGAGAATGGCCCATTGCCTGTACGATCCGGCGGAGGTCGACCGGGAACGGACCGTGGTGATCTCGGAACTGCAGGGAGGCGAGAATGATCCGATCGAGTATCTCGAGAAAGAACTGATCGGCACCGCGCTGCAGGCCCATCCCTACCGCTGGCCGACCATCGGCTACCTGAGCGATCTGGAAGGCATCACCCGCGACGATCTCGAATCATTCTACCGAACCTACTACATTCCCAACAACGCGACGGTCGTGGTCACCGGGGACCTCGACCCCGGCGAGACCCTGGCCCTCATTCGCGCCCATTTCGGCCCGATCCCGCGCGGCGCGGAGCCGCCGCGCCTGCGCACGCGGGAACCGGAACAGTGCGGCGAACGCCGGATCACCTTGAACCGGCCCGGCACCACCACCTATCTCGAGGCCGCCTTCCCCGCCCCGCCGATCTCGGATCCCGGTTGGCTCGATCTGGCGATGGCCGACGCCGTCCTGGCGGGGGGCCGGAGCCTCAACTTGTGGAGTTCCCTGCCCGCCGGCCCGCGCAAGAGCTCCCGCCTGTACGGCGCCCTGATCGATGGGGGTCTCGCCACCTCGATCTCGACGGGACTCCTGCCGACCACCTTCCCATTTCTCTACACCTTGCAGTTGACCGTGCGCGAGGACGCTTCGATCGAAGAGGTGGAAACCGGCTTGACGCGGGAACTGGTCCGGTTGATGGAGGAGCCGGTTTCCGAACGGGAATTCGAGAAGGCCAGGAACCAGATCCGGGCGCGGTACATGTTCGACAGCGACAGCGTGGCCGACCTTGCCCATCAACTGGGATTCTTCGAGACCGTCGACTCCTACCGGACTTTCCTGAACATCCCGGAACGCCTCTCCCGGATGACTCCCGAGGCGATTCAAACAATCGCCCGGCGCACCTTCCCAGCGCACCGGCGGACCGTCGGCATCTACCGGCCCCGTCCGGCCAACGCCGAAGGGGATCGATCCGGCGGCAACGGCGCGCCGGCTTCCCGGCGGCGACCGCTCCGCACCGCCTGGCTGAGACAGGTTAATACCGGGCGGGTGCCGGATGCAGGGGCGGGACCGGCGTTGCCCACCATCCGGGAGGTCCTGCCGAACGGGATGGTGGTGATCCTGCAACCGAGGCCCGGCTGTCCTTCCCTGGCGGCCGACCTCACGGTGCGGGCCGGCGCGCGGTTCGATCCGGCCGGACGGGAGGGGCTCGCCCACCTGGCCGCCCTCATGCTCGACCGGGGCACCCGCGACCGGACCAAGCCGGAGCTTGCCGAGGCGATCGACTTTCTGGGGGCGACCCTGGCCCGCGATGTCGATGCTCATTCCATAAGAATCACTTCGACGATGCTGCCCGAGCATCTCACCAGAATGCTCGGTTTCCTGCAGGAGATCGTTTGCCGGCCGAGCTTTCCTCCGGAGGAGTTGGAGAATGCCCGCGGCGAGGTATTGACCGCCCTCGCCGAGGAGGATGACGATCCGACGGCCGTTGTCCTCCGCGCCCTGCATGCCGGGATCTATCCCGGCGGGCATCCCTACCATCATCCCGTCATGGGCAATCGGGACAGCGTCGGAGCGATCCGGCCGGAAGACCTGTCGGATTTTCATGCGCGCCGCTTCCGGCCCGACGCCGCCCATCTCGTCCTGGCCGGAGGTGGGGAGCCGGGTGAAATCATGGCCGAGGTGCGGCGTGCCTTCGGGAACTGGCGGGCGGAGGGGCGATTCGACGAGCCGCCGGTGCCGCCGGTCGAACTTCCCGTCGGCCGCGAACGGCGTTTCTTGAAGATGCCGGGCAAGACCCAGGTGGAAATCGCCCTCGGATACCCGGGACTGCCGCGCCGGCACCCCGACTACTACGCCGCCCTACTCATGACCCACGTTCTCGGCCAGTTCGGCATGGGAGGGAGGATCGGCAACCGGATCCGGGAATCGGAGGGGCTGGCTTATTATGCCTTCTTCCGGATGTCCGCCGCCCCAGGGCCGGCCCCCTTCCTGGCGCGGATGGGGGTGAACCCCGACCGGGCCGGCCGGGCCATCGATCTCCTTCTGGAGGAACTGGAACGGATGCGGCGCGACGGGGCGACCGATCAGGAGATCGAGGATTCCCGCCGATACCTCACCGGTTCGCAGGCCTTGAACCTGGAGACGATCGAAGGGGCCGCGGCCTTCCTCGCCGGCGCGGAGCTGTTCGGGCTCGGCGTCGATTTCCACCGGGAACTGCCCGGCATCCTGGCCGCGGTCAGCCGCGAAGAAGTGAACCGGGCGGCGCGCGAACACCTCCATCCCGACCGGGCCCTCCTGGTTCTCGCCGGACCGGATCTGCCGGCGCCGGGGGATGATAGAATGAATGGCGGGGAGACCCGGTAACCATGAAAACTCTCTATCTGGACTGCTTTTCCGGCGTCAGCGGCGATATGATCCTGGGGACATTGATCGACCTGGGGTTGTCGACCGATCGGTTGAACGACGAACTGCGGAAGGTCGCGCCGCCGGGGTGCAAGGTCGAGGCGTATCCGGTGGCGCGGGCGGGGCTGCGCGGAATCCAGTGCCGGGTCCACGAGGGAAACGGCGGCGGGTTCCGCAACCTGCCGCAGATCGAATCGGTCATCCGGAAGAGCCGCCTGTCGAAGCCGATCCAGGACCAATCGCTGCGGGTATTCCGCGCCCTGGCCGCCGCCGAGGGACGGCTGCACGGCAAGCCGGCAGATGAAGTCCATTTCCATGAGATCGGCGCCGTCGATACGGTGGTCGACATCGTCGGGACCTGCGTCGGTCTGGAGGCGCTCGGGATCCAAAAGTTCCTTTGCTCCCCCCTGAACGTCGGTTCCGGCACCATCCAATCGGAGCACGGGCAGTTGCCGGTGCCGTCGCCGGCCGCCGCCGAGCTGCTCCAGGGCCGGTCGGTCTATTCCTCCGGCCCCCCGGGTGAACTGGTCACCCCGACCGGGGCGGCCCTGGTCGCCACTCTCGCCGAGGAGACTGATTCGATGCCGTTGCTTTCGGTCGACCGGGTCGGCTACGGCGCGGGGAGCCGCGACTATCCCGATCACCCCAACCTGCTGCGCGGATTTCTCGGCAACCTCAAGAAGGATTCGGTCTACCGGGAGCGCGTGGTGGTGATCGAGACCACGATAGATGACATGAACCCGCAAAACTATTCCCACCTGATGGATCGACTGTTCCGCGACGGGGTCTACGATGTGTTCCTCGCCCCCGTGCTGATGAAGAAGGGGAGGCCCGGCACGCTCCTGACGGCGATCGCGCCCGGCAAGGTGATGGAAACGATCACCCGGACGATCTTCGAGGAGACCACCACCATCGGGTTCCGCTTCCAGGAGACCGACCGGATCGAACTGGAGCAGAAACTGGTGCCGGTGGAGACCCGGTTCGGAACCGTGAACGTAAAGAGTTCGAGCTACCGCGGCGAGGTCATGCAGGTGACCCCCGAATACGAGGACTGCCGGGCGCGGGCGCGGGAGAAAAAGGTGCCGTTGCAGCGCGTCCAGGAGGAGGCGTTGGCGGCATACCGGGCGATCCGGGAAAAGAAGCGATGAAGGGATCGACCTTCTATATCACCACTCCGATCTACTACGTGAACGACCGGCCGCATATCGGCCACACCTACACCACGGTGGTGGCCGACGTGGTGGCCCGCTACCGGCGCATGCTCGGACAGGAGGTCTTCTTCCTGACCGGCACCGACGAGCACGGCCAGAAAGTCGAGCGGGCAGCCGCCGAACAGAACTGCTCCCCGATCGAACTCGCCGACCAGGTGGTGGAGCGTTACAAGGCGCTGTGGAAACGGCTGTCGATCACCAACGACGACTTCATCCGCACCACCGAGCCCCGCCACCGCCAGGCGGTGGAAAAGTTGTTCGGAAAGATCCAGGAACGCGGCGACATCTACCTGGGGAAATACGAGGGTTGGTACTGCACCGGTTGCGAAGCGTTCATTCTCGATTCCCAGGTAATGGACGGGCGCTGCCCCGACCAGGGCCATCCGGTGGAACGGACCGAGGAGGAGAGCTATTTCTTTAGACTGTCGCGCTACCAGAAACCCCTCCTCGACTATTACCGCGCGCACCCGGAGTTCGTGTTTCCGGAGACCCGCCGCAACGAGGTGGAGAGTTTCGTCGCCGGCGGCCTCCGGGATCTCAGCATCAGCAGGACCACCTTCCGGTGGGGCATCCCCTTTCCGGACAATCGACGCCACATCTTCTACGTCTGGTTCGATGCCCTCACCAATTATCTGAGCGCCATCGATTTCGCCGGCGAGGGAAAGAAGTATCAAAAGTTCTGGCCGGGCGTGCATCTCGTCGGCAAGGACATCCTCCGGTTCCACGCCGTCTACTGGCCCGCCTTCCTGTTGTCGGCGGGCCTCCCCCTTCCCGACCGGGTGGTCGGACACGGATGGTGGCTGCGGGATGAAAGGAAGATGTCGAAGACGCGCGGCAACGTGATCGAGCCGAACGGACTGATCGACGATTTCGGCGCCGACACGGTGCGCTACTTTCTCCTGCGCGAGATGAGCTTCGGACTCGACGCGAACTACTCCGACGAGGCGTTGATCGATCGGGCCAACGGCGATCTCGCCAACGATCTCGGCAATCTCGCCAGCCGGGTCCTGCGGCTTCTGGAGAGGGAAACAGGCAACCGCATCCCGGCGGGATCGGCCGGCGGCAA
>JAPUIV010000185.1 GCA_027296665.1 Acidobacteriota bacterium
GCCGCCGCCGCCCCGGGAATGGCGTACGGTCAAGGTGCGGGTGAAACGCGCCGATCTCACGGTGAAGGCTCGCAAGGGCTATTTCTCCGGGAAATGAATTGGAACCGGCCGGAAAATTCTTATATACTTTCTATTCAAGGATTTGGAGGTTCCGCATGAATTCGTTTGCCCGGCCCCGGATGGCCGGGTTCCTTCTATCCCTGCTGATTCTTCTTCTCAGTTCCGGCGGCTCGCGAAGCACCATACAGAAGCAGGTTGAATTCGGGATCGAATCGGCCCAGAAGGGCCTCTGGAATGAGGCGATCTTCCGGTGGAAGAAATCGTTGAAGATCAATCCCTACAGTCCCATCCTCCACAACAACCTGGCCGTGGCCTACGAAACGCTGGGACGGTATGAGGAGGCGGCGAAGGAATACGAGAAGGCATTGGAATTCGGGAGGAATCGTTTCAAGGATATCCGGGAGAATTATGAACAGTTCATGGCTTTCTATTCCGTCTACAATCAGAGCCGCAGGGAAGAGCCGGAAACTCCCTAGTTTCCGGATTCTTCTTCTGGTCCTGGCATTCTTCGCGGTGGGTCGGGTGTCGGCCAAGTCGACATCGGTGACGGTGCATCTGCCTGTGCCCCAGAAGATCGACCTCGAAGGGATCCGGAAGGTGCTGGTGACCGATTTCTCCGTGGAGAGGGAAGACCCCACCATGGATGTCGGGCTGGAGATCAACCGCCTGATCCGGCGGGAACTGGCCAAATACACCTCGCTCGAAATCCTGGATATGGTCCCCCCTTCCATTCCGGA
This sequence comes from Acidobacteriota bacterium, assembly GCA_027296665.1. Lineage (GTDB taxonomy): Bacteria > Acidobacteriota > Polarisedimenticolia > JAPUIV01 > JAPUIV01 > JAPUIV01. The sequence goes on from JAPUIV010000185.1 coordinate 798, forward strand.
ACAGGCGATGGCGGACCTCCTGCAGAACCGCTCCTTCTGGCGGCAACTGGCCCGGGCCAACGATGCCGACCTGATCATCACCGGCGGGATCGAGTTCGATGTCACCGACCGGTCCGGATTCGTCGAGGAAACCGGGGTCAGCCCGACCACCGGCCAGCGGGTCCGATCCACCCGGTTCCGGGAACGACAGGGATACCGGCTGGGGCTCGACCTGGCCTTCATTCACGGCCTGAGCGGCGACGTGTTGTATGAAAATAGGTTCATCGAGGAGATTACCATCGATGGAAAGAGTTCCGATCATCTGAGCATCCTGTTTCGCATGTTTGAAAGGATCCGGCCGGAAGTCCTCGCCGTCGTGGCCCCCCAGAAAAAAACGGAAGAACGGGTTCTCCTGAGCTATTAAGAGGAACGGCATGAATACAAACCGATCCGGAAGCCATGGAAAGAGGACACGCCTTCTCGCGTTGATCGCCCTTGGCATCCTCATGGCGGTCCAGCCCGCATGGCCATTTGGAAAGAACAAGATCTCCTACGACCGTTTCGACTGGCACGTTTACCCCTCTCCCCATTTCGACATTTACTACTACCCCGAGGAAGAGGAGTTCCTGAAGCAGATGGTCAGTTTCGCGGAGAGCAACTACGTCGCCCTCAGCGAGACCCTGGATCACGAGATCAAATTCCGCATCCCGCTTATCTATTACAAAACCCATGGAGAGTTTGAACAGACCAATATCATCCTTCAGTTCATTCCCCAGGCGGTTGCCGCCTTCGCGGAGCCCTTGAGGAATCGCATAGTGCTTCCGATCGACAGCCCTCCGGACGAATTGTACAAACTGATCGGCCATGAACTCGTCCATATTTTCGAGTACAGCATCTTCTTCCAGGAAAGCCTCGGCAGGACCCTCGGCGGCAGCCCGCCGCTTTGGCTCATGGAAGGCCTGGCCAGCCATCTGTCCCACGATCAGGGCAATCTCGACCTGATGGTGATCCGCGACGCCGTGGTCAACGGCCTGGTGCCCCCCATCGAAGAACTCAATGTTCTGACCTTTCTGACCTATCGTTTCGGCGCCGCCGCCTTCCAATTCATCGAGGAGGAATACGGCGAGGAGGGGCTCCGCAATTTCCTCTGGGAGTACCGTAAGGTCCTGGTCACCAATAACATCCCCAAGGCTCTCAAGGAGGCCTTCGGTCTGGAGATCGGCGAATTCAACCGGAAATTCCAGAAAAGCCTCAGGAAAAAATATCTTCCCATCCTCCTGGCAAAGAACGAACCCGAAGATTACGGCAAGGAGATCGGGCTGAAAGCCAAAAAATCCAACCTTCAGACCTTCTCTCCCACCATTTCTCCTTCGGGCGATCTCGCCGCGGTTCTGACCGTCCCCGGCGACGAGATAGACCTGGTGGTGATCTCCACCAAGACGGGAGAGAAGATCCGGAACCTCACCAAGGGTTTTACCACCGATTACGAGTTCATCATTGCCGAGATCTTCCAGGGCAAGAAGGACCTGTCATGGTCGCCCGAAGGGGATCGCATCGCCTTCTTTGCCCGGAAGGAAAACCGCCGGATCCTGTTCATTTACGATGCCCTGAAAGGGAAGGAAGTTCAGAGGGTGAAACTCGATATCGACCAGATGGCCTCTCCCGCCTTTTCCCCGGACGGCCAGAGGATTGCATTTTCCGGAAACATCGGCGGGCGGGTGGACATTTTCGAGGTCGATCTGGAGAGTCTGGAGGTCCGCAATCTCACCGATGACGAGTTCTACGACGGCAATCCGGAATGGTCTTCGAACGGGGATTCCGTCCTCTACAACCGCCGGATCGGCGATTACGAAAAAATCTTTCTGGTCAACGCGACCGACCCCACGCGCAAGACCCAGTTGACCTTCGGGGAGAGCAGCGACATACAACCCTCCTATTCCCGGGATGGCAAGCGGGTCTATTACAGCTCCGACCTTCCGGATGGGATTTTCAATATTTTCAGCCTCGATCTACAGAGTGGAGACATTGAACGGTATACCGATGTCATAGGCGGGTGTTTCAACCCGGTGGAACTATCGGCACATGACGGCGATCGCTACCTCGCCTTCACATCCTATTCCAAGGGACAGTTCCGCCTGTATCGCATGCCGATCATGAAACCGGAACTGGTGATCCGCGCGGAAGAGATCGAGGAGACCCC
>JAPUIV010000186.1 GCA_027296665.1 Acidobacteriota bacterium
CCGCCACCTCCGAACGAGCCGCCGCCAAAACCTCCGAACCCACCACCACCACCGCCTCCGAAGCCACCGCCCCCTCGGCCACCCATGGCGGACAGCAGAAACAGGGCAAGAAATGGATGGCGGATCGCGAATCCGATGAACAGAATTAACAGCACCACGCTGAAAATGCTGCCCAGGATCCCGCCGGGCTTACGCCGGCTCCCGGAAGGCCCGGGGACCGGTCGGATCGCGCCGGTCAGATTGAATCCGTACTCCTCGGCGGTCAGCACCGCCAGCGCCTCGTTCCCCCGGCGGATCCCCTGTGAAAAATCCCCCTGGCGGAAAGACGGAATCACATACTGATCCAGGATGGCTCCGACCTTGCCGTCGGGGAGGTATCCCTCGACACCATAGCCGGTCTCGATCCGCGCCTTTTTTTCCTGCACGGCGACCAGGAAAAGAATGCCGCGATCGGTTTCCTCACTGCCGATCCCCCAGGCGCGGCCGAGCCGGTTGGCATAATCCTCGACCGCAGCCCCGCCGAGGTCCGGGAAGGTCGCCACGACGATGGCGACCCCCGACTTGGCCAGAACCTCCCGGTTGAGGGCCTCGAGGGCCGATCGATCCTCGGCACCAATGATGTTGGCATAGTCATTGACCGACTGTTTCGGCCGAGGTGGAAACTCCTGGCCGTGCGCAACGGAACTGATCGCCACCATTGCGCCGCCCAGGATCAGCACCGCCAGTAGGGCGCCGCCGGAAATTCGAATAAATCGGTTTCGCTTAATGATCACCGGGAGTATCCGGGAGAATTGAAGGGATCCACGACCTGGTGGTTCCGGGACATAATTATTCGGGTGAGCTGGTTCCTGTGGGCTTCCCCTCCGATGGGCCGCGGCGACGACGGCGACGGCGGCTCCGGCACCTTCAGCCGCACGGCTGGCCGATGCGGTGATTTCGGTGGGACCCTTTCCCGGCCTCCGGGGCGGCCGCGGCCGTCCCTCGCGCCAGGAATCCCTGCGGGGTGGAGGCGCCGCGCTGCCCGCCGACTCGGACCGGCGGACGACAGCCTGCTTCTCCCGCTCCAGGGAATATTTCAGGAGCATTGCCACCACCGGGACCCGGGCGTCTTCCCGGACCAGGATGGCCCGGGCCAGATCCTCGTACTCGCCCCGCTTCTCCGGGGAAAGGGTGGACGCCTCCTGGATCAGCTGGTCGATGCGGTTCTTGCGGATCTTCGCCTGGAACTCCGCGTCGGTGGGGAAATCCCCCTCCCGCACATCCAGCTCGTTCGCCTTTACCAACCGGTTGAAGTTGATCAGGTCGGTGGCCCCGAGCAGCGTGATCGCCTTGCCGGATTTGCCGATCCGCCCGGTCCGACCGGCCCGGTGGACATACTGGTCCGGGCTCGAGGGGGTCGAGAAAATGAACACATGCGACATATCCATGATGTCGATACCCCGGGCGGCCACGTCGGTGGTCACCAGGAAACGGACTTCATGGCGCCGGAACCGGTCCATGACACGTTCCCGCTTGTTCTGCGGCAGGTCGCTCGACAGCATTTCCACCGCCAGGCCCCGCTTCAATAGGTAATTGAACACCATGCGGACCTCTCCCCGGGTGTTGCAGAAGATCATCGCGGAGAACGGCTCCTCCCAGAGGATCAGCTTGTACAGGTTGCGTTCCTTATCCATCCGGTTGGAGATGTAATAGATGTGCTCGACCTCCTTGACGTAGACATAATCCTGGCTCAGGAGGATCCGCTCCGGATCGTTCAGATAGTTGTAGGCCAGGGCGTCGATCTCCTTGGGGAAGGTGGCCGAGAACATCAGGGTCTGGCGCTCGGTCGGCAGATGATCGAAAATCTGTTTCATCTCCTTGTAGAAGCCCATGTCGAGCATCCGATCGGCCTCGTCCAGGACCAGGAGCTTCACCGACGAGAACGACAGGGTTCGCCGCCGGAGATGGTCGAGGATCCGGCCGGGGGTGCCGACCACCACCTGGGCCCCCTCGCGAATCCCTTCGATCTGCCGCTCCAGGGAATCGCCGCCGTACACCGTCAGGCAGCGGATCTCGCGGTCCTTGCCGATCTGCGACAGCTCCCTCTCCACCTGCACGGCCAACTCACGGGTGGGGGTGAGGACCAGCGACTGGACGATCAGCATCGCGGGATCGACCAGTTCCACCAGCGGCACCCCGTAGGCAGCGGTCTTGCCGGTGCCGGTCCGGGACTGGACGATCAGGTCGCGCCCGGCGAACACCCGCGGGATCGCCTGTTCCTGAACCTCGGTGGGGGTCGTGTAGTTCATTTCCTCCAGGGAGCGGATCACCGCCTGGCTGAGGGCGAACCGCCGGAAACCGGTTTCTGTTTTGGAATCATTGGTCTTCTCGGTCAATGGGTTGCCTCCGCCCCTCCCGGGGCCTGGTTGAGTCGCCTGCGGTTGCGAGGCGGTATTATAGCCGGAACCCCCGGTGCCCGGAAGGGCGGGCGGCTCTTTCTTTCGCCACCGCTCCGGGGTTAGAATTGCGATCGGATCCCCGTTCCGGGTCCGAATTCCATTCTGCGAGGCGCGTGTGAACAGCCAGCCGGATTTCCTGTCTCCCGAGCCGGAGGTTCGGCTCACCCAGGCCTTCACCAGGCCGTTCGACAACGCCGTCGCCACTGCCAGGACCTGCTACTCGAACTCCGGGATCATCACCGAGGAACAGGTGGCGGGGGACGCCCTGCCCGACCCGGAGGCCCGGGCTGAAAAGGCGAGGCGGCGCGACCGGTTGGCCCGCGACCTGTACCAGGCGGGCCACCATACCACTTTTCAGCACGCCCATTTCCAGTTTTCCCTGAAGAACGTCTCCCGGCAGTTCCTGTGGACGTTCCTCCACAGCCACCCGTTCTACAACTCGGAGCAGGTCAGCCAGCGTTACGTCGAGGTCCGTCCGGGTCACTTCACCGTCCCACCGCTCGAGGGCAAGGCGCTCGGGATCTACCTCGGTACCGTGGAAAGCCAGCACGCCGCCTACCGGGAGCTGAACCGGATGCTGTTCCCGCTGGTGGAGGCGGAATATTTCCGGCGGTTCAAAGGCCGCAGGAAGCAGGCGGAGAAGTACCGCCGGGCTATCGAAAAGAAAAGCCTGGAGGTTGCCCGCTTCGTCCTGCCGGTGGCCACCTTCGCCTACCTCTACCACACCGTCAACGGCATCACCCTGCTGCGTTACTACCGGCTGTGCGAGCAGTTCGACGCCCCCATGGAGCAGAAGATCGTCAGCCGTAAGATGGTGGATGAGTTGCTGCGGGTCGACCCGAACTACCAAGTCGTTCTGGAAGAGCCGATCCCGTTCGAGGAGACCCTGGAGCGGAAGGCGTTCGACTATCTCGGAATGGACAGGGACCTCGCTCCCTCGGCTGAATTCCTCCGGGAGTTCGACGACCAGCTCGACGGCAACGTCTCCCGCCTGGTCGGTCCCACCGATCAGAACGAGCCGCTCCTGGCCCAGGCGGTCCGCGAAATCCTCGGTGTGGGGAAAAACCGTCTGGACGATAAGGAGGCGATCGAACTGGCCCTCGATCCGGCCCGCAACCCGTACCTCGGCGAGGACCTGAACCTGGACACCGTCTCCAAGTTGACCCGTGCCCTGCACCACGCCCACTACACCTTCCGGAAGAAGATCAGCCACACCGCCGACTCCCAGAACCAGCGCCACCGGATGACCCCCGCCTCCCGGCCGGTCCTGGCGGCGCATTTCACCGACCAGCCCGACTACGTCCTCCCCGCCCTGGCCCGGGAAGATGAACCGGTGCGCCGGAAATACCAGGAGGCGATGGAGATCGCCTGGAAGGGAATGGCCGAGCTCGACCGCCTCGGCGTCCCCAGGGAATTCTCCCTGTACCTCCTCCCCAATGCCGCCGCCATCCGCTTCACCGAATCGACCGACCTTCTGAACCTGCGCCACAAGCTCACCATGCGCCTGTGCTACCTCGCCCCCCGGTTATTTTTAACTTATTGGTTGACAAGGATTTACGATTCCGGGTATCATCAAGCATAAATAAGTTTTAGGTATTTCAGAAT
>JAPUIV010000187.1 GCA_027296665.1 Acidobacteriota bacterium
CCCTTCACCCCCCTGGGTTTCAGGATCCGGGCAATCACCAACCAGCGTTCCTCGGATTCTCCCCCTATCTTCCCCTCCTATTCCAGGATCTGCAGGCGAAAATCCTTCCCCAGTTTCCTTCCCGCCGCCGTCAAAATGGTGCGAACGGCTCGCGCGGTTCGTCCCTGTTTGCCAATCACCTTCCCCAGATCCTCCTGGGCGACCCGTAATTCCAGGACTATGGATCTCTCTTCCTGCTCTTCGGTGACCGAAACTTCATCTGAATTGTCCACAAGGGATCTCGCTATTTGCTCCACCAATTCCTTCACTTCCATGGCCGTCCCTCCTGCAGGAAAACTCTCAACTCGCGGTGGTCCGCGCCTTCTTCAGCAGCCGTTTCACAGTTTCAGAGGGATTCGCCCCTTTTTGAACCCAATGGTCAAATCTTTCCCAATTCACTCGAAGTGATGCGGTTTTTTTTACTGGGTCGTAAATACCGAGCGTCTCAAGAAACCTTCCTTTCGGCTGCATCGCCCCCTCGGAAACGACGAGACGATAAAAAGGCCGGTTTTTTGCGCCCCCTCTTCTCAAACGGATTCTCAACATCTCTACCTCCCTGAGTGTGCGTCGTTCGCGGGAAACGGTTCCCCGCTCAGCGAGTACTCGTTTTGAGCGCCTTCTTCCAAGTTCCGGGCATTTTTCCACCGGGCATTCGGCGCATGAATTTCCGGATCTGCGCGAACTGTTTAAGGAATCGATTCACAGTTTCCACTCTGGTCCCGGATCCCCGGGCCACCCTTCGCCGGCGGTCGCCGTTCATTATATCCGGCCGATTTCTTTCTCCGGGTGTCATGGAATCGAGAATCGCGAGAGTCTCCCGAAGCTGGTCGTTCGAGCCCGATACATCTCCGGGGAAGTTCACTCCCGGCAACATTTCAATAAGTCGTTGAATGGGCCCGGCTTTCCTGAGTTTCCGGAGTTGTCTCCGCACTTGTTCAAGGTCGAAATCGGGGTTTGACACCCGAGCCGGTTCCCCTCCAATGGTGCTTTCCACCTTTTCAAGAAACCCCTGAAGGTCACCCATTCCCAGGATCCTGGCAGCCATTCTTTCCGGTGAGAAAACGTCCAGATCGTCCTTCCCCTCTCCCGTTCCAATGAATTTGATCGGGATACCGGTGACGGAAACAATCGAGAGGGCCGCCCCTCCCCGGGCATCCCCATCCATTTTCGTCAGGACCACTCCACTCAATCCAATTTCCTCCTGGAAGGCCTGGGAACTTCGAACCACATCCTGGCCGGTCATCGCGTCGGCCACGAACAGGACCTCATCAGGATGAACCGTGTCCCTGATCTCCTTTAGTTCCGCCATCAGATGGGAATCGACATGCAACCTTCCCGCGGTGTCCAGGATCACCACACCTCCCTGACCGTTCCGGGCCTCTGCCACCGCTTCTCTGCAAATCTCCTTGGGGTGCAGGCCCTCTCCGGCACGGGAGGGGCTAAAGAATCGCACCCCCGCCTTTTCAGAGAGCTTCTCCAGTTGTTGCCTGGCGGCGGGCCGCCTGGTGTCGGCACACACCGTCACGGCATTTCTTCCCTGCCGGCAAATGTACCGGCCGAGCTTGGCCGCGGTCGCTGTTTTCCCAGCTCCCTGAAGCCCGACGAGAAGAATCACCCCCCCCTTCGAACTTGGAATTTTCAGTGCCATGTTCTTTCCGGAAAGGAGATTGACAAGTTCATCCTGTACGATTGCCTGCAGCTTCCGGACGGGTGTCCAGCTTTCAGTCAGCTTTTCACCCATTGCCCGTTCTTTCACATTTCGAAGAAACACCTGGACCACCCGCAGATTGACATCCGCTTCCAGGAGGGCCCGTCGTAAATCCCGGATCCCCCCGGTGATGTGCCGCTCTTCCAGCTTTCCTTCGCCGCGAAGCCGACGGAAAAGATCCTGGAATCGGCTTGATAAAACTTGAAACATCATCCTTTACGAAGTCTTTCTCTCGGCTTCGGGCTCGCTAAACCAGCCTTAATATATGGCCCAGTTTATGTTTTTTTGCGCGCAGATAGGGAATGGCGGCTTTATCCGGAGAAATCTCCAGGGGTACCCTTTCCACGATATCGAGACCGAATTTTTTTAGGCCTGAAAATTTTCTCGGATTGTTACTCAGAATTCTGACCTGATGCACACCCAGATCCCGGAGTATCTGGACTCCAATGCCGTAATTCCTCTGATCGGCTGGAAACCCAAGGCGGTGGTTCGCCTCGACCGTATCCTCTCCCCGGTCCTGAAGTTCGTAAGCTTTCAGTTTGTTGACCAGTCCAATGCCCCTTCCCTCCTGCCGGAGATACAGCAATACCCCGGTTCCCTCCTTGGAAATGATTTCCATCGCCATTTTAAGCTGTTTCCCGCAATCACAACGGATCGAGCCCAGAACGTCACCGGTAAAACATTCCGAATGGACGCGGACAAGACAAGGTGAAGAGGCAATCGGCTCTCCCATGACCAGGGCAATGTGCATCTTGTCCTCGATTTCGCTCCGGAAGCCGATGAGACGCCATTTCCCCTCCGCGGTTGGCAGTTCCGGCTGGGCGACCCGCTCCACCAGTCTTTCCCTCTTCAGGCGGTAATGAATGAGATCCGCAATCCGAAGCATTTTGAGACCGTGACGTTTCCCGAATTTGGATAATTGCGGAACCCTGGCCATGGTTCCATCGTTATTCATGACCTCACAGATCACTCCAGCCGGATGGAGCCCTGCCATGCGGACAATGTCCACCGCCGCTTCCGTCTGGCCTGCGCGCTTGAGCACTCCTCCCGGTAAGGCCCGCAAGGGGAAGATGTGCCCGGGCCGGACGAGATCCTCAGGGCCGGTGGCAGGATGAATCAGGGTCCGGATGGTGGTGGCCCGATCCCGGGCCGAAATCCCGGTGGTCACACCCTGCTTCGCTTCCACGGAAACGCAAAAGCCGGTTCCATGTTTGGATGTATTCTTCTCCACCATCAATGGAATCTCCAGCCTATCAAGCCGGTCGGGAAGCATGGGGATGCAAATGAGTCCTCTTCCGAATCTGGCCATGAAATTGATCGCCTCGGGAGTTGCCTTCTCCGCCGCCATGGTCAGATCGCCCTCGTTCTCACGATCCTCATCATCAACGACGATGATCATCCTCCCCAGGGCAATCTCTTCTATCGCCTCTTCCACCGTCGAAAACCGGTGCCGTTCCGATTGGCCCCTGGTCATGAATGCCCCCTCCCTGGAAACGAGATAAGTCCTGGTACTGTCTGAACCTGCCCGTTCAGCGCATCGGAACCAGGGAACTCTTTTTCCGGGATCCTGCCTGTCCGCGCCAGGAATCTCGCAATGTACTTTCCCATTGGATCCAATTCCAGATTCACCTTTTGACCGGGCCGGAGGGAACCCAGATTGGTCGCGTCCAGGGTGAAGGGGATCAGGAAAACCTCCGCCCTGTCACCAGAAATAGCTGCCACGGTGAGACTGACGCCATTCACGGCGATCGATCCCTTATCGATTATATAGGGAAGAAAGGGTGGGGGTATGGCCAGGAACAGGCGCAGGCCACCTTCCACGACCCTCCGGCCCGCGACGGGGACGATGCCATCCACATGGCCTTGAACCAGATGCCCGCCAATCGGATCGCCCATTCGCAGGGGGCGCTCCAGGTTAACCTGGTTTCCCGAACGCAAATTGCCCATGGTAGTGCGGCACAAGGTTTCGGCGCCCAGATCCATCAGGAATCGATCCGCCGCGGACCGGGTCACGGTGAGACATACACCATCCACCGCCAGGCTGGATCCCGGGGCCAGCTGGCCTTCCCAACCCGGACAGATGATTTCAAGGACCGTCCGCCCGCCGTTTCTTTTTCGCCCGGCAACACGGCCCAATGTCTGGATGATTCCCGTGAACATCTCTACACCCCGCCCGCCGCAGAATCTGCCGAAAGCCGTTCCTCTTCCATCATGGATTCCTCGATCACATCGGTGAACACAGGATACCCTTCCAGAAGGATATCGCGTCCCCGCTGGGAAAGACGCAGGGAATCGAGGCGGGGACAGTCGGCAAGATGGTCCCAACCTGCGTCCCGGATCAAACCAGGGGATCGATCTCCGCCGATAAACAACGGAGCCAGAAAAAGGAAACATTTATCGACCATACCGTGCCGGAAGGCGGTGCCGATCAGGGTGCCGCCCCCCTCGAGAAGAACACTGGTCAGGTTCCGGCGTCCCATATCCAGCAACGCCTCCCGGAGAGAGACCCTGCCGCCGGGGGCAGGAATGGTTATGACCAGCGCTCCAGCCTTCTCCAGTTCCCGGCGGGCAGCCGTCGAGGCGTCCGGAGCGGCGTATATCAGGACGGGGCCCTGCGCTTGGGTCCGAAGGACCGCGGCGGAGACAGGGCAATGCAGCTGGGAATCCATGATGACTCTGGTCAATTGTTTCTCCTGGAGTCCCGGAGCCCTGATGGTGAGGCGGGGATCATCCTGGAGAACCGTTCCACAGCCAACCATGATGGCATCGGATTCGAACCGGAGCCGATGCCCGAATTGCCGCGATTCCTCCCCGCTTATCCAGAAGGAATCACCCTTCCGGGTGGCGAGTTTTCCGTCCAGACTCATCGCCCCCTTGACCACAAGAAAAGGACGCCGGGTCTGGACGAATTTCGCGAAAGCTTCATTCAAGTGGAGGGCCTCCTCACGCAAGAATCCCTCCTCGACAGGAACCCCTCCGTTCCGGAGCGCCTCGAACCCCCTCCCGTCCACACGGGGATCGGGATCCCGCAAACAGGCGTACACCGCCCGGACTCCGTTGTCGATAATGCGTTCCACGCAGGGAGGGGTCCTTCCGAAATGACAGCAGGGCTCCAGGTTCACATACAGGATCGCTCCCCTCGCCTCATGA
>JAPUIV010000188.1 GCA_027296665.1 Acidobacteriota bacterium
TCAACGACCCTTGCACCATCCAGCCAAGTCAGACCAACTCCTCGTCGTTCAAATGGTTTTGAAGTTCGTTATCTGATACTCCTTTCTCCTTGAAGACGTTTGCCAGATGTTCTCCCATCACCCGGCGGGCCGCTCCCAGGGTGGCCAAGGCTTGTTTCTGTAATTCTTGCTCGGCTTGCCGGGAGACCAGCCGGTTGAGGAACAGGGAGAGGAGAAGAAGTGGAATGAGAGAACCGGCCAGGAAGGTCAGGAAGAGTTTACGGTAGTAGCTGCGGCCCAGATTTGAGAAAAACCGAAACCGGGCCAGCTCCCTCCAGATCGATTTCCGGTTGGCCACCGCCAATCCGGGCAGGAACACCAGGGATGCAACCAGGAAATTCAGGATGAGAAAACGGATGAAGGCGGCGCTATTGCCCAGTAGTCCCCGGGTCCGGTATCCGATGCTCCAGAGATGATTGCCATATGGGAAACTGAGGAGCCGGATGGAGTCATCCTCGGTCCGTACCGTTTCCCAGATTGTTGTGTCTGTTGCAGACACGAAGAGGTGCTGGGCCCGGGAACTGGGAGGGGGCAACCCCTCCTGGGTGGCGAAACGGTTGTGGCCTTCCCGATCGGTCACCCGGTTCACCAGCAACCCGTTCAGGAATCCGGGCAACCCGGAACCGGATGTGGTCAGGAAGCGGGGGGAAAGAACCATATGGGACGAGAGAATGGGAATATTTTCCATCACGTTATGAATGTGAATCTCGGCGAATCCCACTTCCTTCCCATCGCAATGCAGGGGGCTTTGTGCGTGAATGATTCGCGCTCCCAGGACATCTTTCTCCCCGATTCCCCCATGGTCATGAGGATCGTCACTCGGTGGAATGCTTTTCTGGGTTGAAAGGCCCAACTCGAAGCGATCGATCAACCGGCCGGAAGAGTCGAAAAGGGCGACCTGGGAGTCGTATCCGCGGACGGCCAGTTCGGTTCGGGACCAGATCTCGTATGCCAGGCCAACGTTCGGTTCATCCGGAATGACCCGGCAAGGGAGGGAAGAACGGGAGATCTGGTCCCTGGCCTGCAAGATAGCTTGCCGCCTGAACTCTTCCTGTTCCAGGATCTGGGAGCGCAGGGTGTTTTCCAGGAACCGCACCCTGGTCTGCCGGTATCCCTCCGCCAGGAGGGGGAAACTCAAGAGGGTCATCAGAACGCCAAGCAGGATAAGGGTCCCCGCGGGATACCTCCGGAGCCAATGCCAGGAACCCTTCGGTTCCGTGAAGATGGAAGACCAGATGGCCCGGATCAAGGTCAGGGCGGTCAGAGAGATCAGGGAGAGGGCCAGGATCAGGGCCAGGTGTCCCCATCCTATATGGAGAAGTTGAAGGCGCAGGAGATCCCAGTCGGTATGAAACGGCACCTGGAAACAGAAGCGTCCGGACAGATACAAGATCAAGAGGGTGCCCAGAATGGCAAGCGTCCACCGGAATCGCGCTACCCCTTTTTTCAGAATTCGGGAGGAGGAGGTGGACCGCCGTTGAAAATCGAGAATGAGCATTGCTTGCCCGAGGAAAGCGGCACTGGTGAGAAAAAGATCGATGGGAGACCGGAGCAACGGTTTCAAGGTCAGCGTGGCGTATCCCTGCGGCCCGAATAGCGATCCCGAGAAGATCCAGTCTGGGAGCTCCCAGAGAAGAAGGGAACCTCGAACCGCCCACAGAAGGAGAGAAAGGAAAAGAAGTCTCGCCCATGGGTGGCCCCTTCCCGGGGAGAGCGTGCCCGCCCGCCGTTCCCGGAGCTCTCGGAGAAACAGGCCGCAGAACAGAAGGACCAGCACAACGGCGCCGGAGTTGTGAGCCAGGCGGCGGGCCCGGGCGGAGAGGGTGCCGGGGGCCGGAATCCCCCAGGAGACCAGGACCAGCCGTTTGCCTTCGGGAGAGGTGAGGAGGAATTCCTCCCCGGCAAGGGCGGGCTCATCCCTTTTGCCTTCAGTGATTTCCCGGGGCAGGTCTATCATGGAGGTTGTGGCCGGAAGGATCGGATTCGTTTTCAGGAAACGGAAGATCGCCGCGCCCGGATCGGGTTCGGCCGGATCCTGCAACACCACCTCCAGCAACAGGTGCAGGTCGGGGCGGGGCCCGGGGTACCGGGCCAGAAGCCTGGTGGTGGACCATCTCGTCTGGATCCGGTAATCCGGGGCCGGTTCCGCCAGGGGAAGATCGAAGGGATAGGCCGAACTGTTGCCGGCCCAGGCCACCAGCTCGTCCTCGATGTACAGGGCCAACCCGGTCCGGCCGGCCGGAAGAGAAAGAGAGTCGAGGAGTTTTTCCAGGAAATAATATCCCCGCTGTTCGGCCTCCACGGGGGTGATCGGTGTCGCGGAAAACTTTTCGCCGACCGTCTCGAGTCCCTCCAGCAACCGGGTCCAGGCCGATTCGATCCGGGCCCGATCCCGGGCCCGGATGCTGGCAATCCGGGCCGGCCGATCCCTTTCCAGGCGGTCTTCCACCCCATGGGAGTAAAGGGCCAGGAGAATGAGAACCGCGCTGGTCCCGAGGAGCCAGGCATGCACACGCCGGTGGCCTGGTGAAATCCATCCGAACCGATTCAACAAGAACAGGCTGGAGACGATGGCGAGGAGAAGGGAGGTGGAGGAGAGGCCGGGAAGGGAGATCCTCCGGAACAGGTCTCCGGCCGCCAGGAGAAGTAGGATCCAGATCAGTCCGCGCATCGATCCTTTGAAGATTGCGGTTTCGATCAGGGCAGAACGCGAATCTCGGTCAGCACCTTGCGTTTCCCCTCCGAGGTGAAACGGAACTGAAGAGTGATTGTGCGGGGTTTCTGTTTCCCCTCCTGATAGGTCCATGTCGCGATCCGGCTCGTCGGATCCAGGCCCGAATGTGAAGCGGCAGGAAGGAATTTAAATTTGAGAGGTTTCCGGTTGGAGAAGAAACGATCCAGAAGAAAATAGAGTTGATCGGGGCTCACGTATTTCTCCGGTATTTCGGTTCCCGTCAGAGCGAGATGAATCCTGGAATTGGGCGAACAGATGTCCACCAACGGTTTGGAGCTCCCGCGGCGGAAGGCAATACTGATCTTACCCAGAATGGCATCGAAGGATGAGTCCCGATCATTGGACGGGGACGAGACGGAGATGTTGGAACCGGCCGGGAACAGGCAAAAGAGCAGGACGGCGGCCAAGAAGAACTTCCTCACCTCTTGAATATAACAGATCCAATCCGGGGAGTCTGCCCCGTGCTAAGATTCCCTTGCCCATGAGAATCCCCCCGGGAAAAACCGGTATCCCCGCATGGAGAAGCTTGTCAATCGGCCTGTTACTGGTTGTCGCTTCGGTTTTCCCCGCAGTCTCAGATTCAGGATTTTCGGCCGAGCGCGCTGCCGAACATGTGCGGGTACTTGCCGTGGAGATCGGTCCCCGGAAGACGGGAACCGATGGCGCCCGCCGGGCGGTGGAATATATCCAATCCGAGTTCGAAACGATCGGCCTGCAGGTTGATCTGCAGCGGGTCGAGTCGGTCACTTTACAGCCCGGGGTGGAGGTGGTCGCTCGCACGGTTAATGTTTTGGGCCGGTTGCAAGGAAGCCGTCCAGGCACAATCCTCATCGGGGCCCATTTTGACAGCCGGAATCGCATGGTTCCCGGGGCGTTGGATGATGCCTCCGGTGTTGCCGTTATTCTCGAACTCGCCCGGGTCCTGGCCGCACGTCCCCCGGCCGGAACCCTTCTTTTCGCCCTGTTCGGGGGGGAGGAGGAGGGCTGCATCGGGTCAAAACATTTCGCCGACTCCGCCGATCTTGCCGATTTCCGGCTGGTCGTAACATTGGACCCGGTCGGCCGGGGGAAATTGTTCCTCGCTCCGTTCCCCGACCCCCCCGCTCTGGGATGGAATCTGGCGCTTCGCAGGATTGCCAAGCGGCTGGGAGCCGACCGCTATCTGTTCGACCCCCTTTACGTCCTGGCACCCAGGTTCCTCAGGGTGCCATTCAATGCAGATCACGCGCCTTTCCTGGATCATGGTGTGCCCGCCCTGAACCTCACCAGTCAATTCGACTTGTGGGAGTACCACACTCGATTCGATCGAATTGACCGGGTTGAGCCGGAGACATTGGCCGCGGCGGGAAACGCGGTCCTGGCCCTGATTGCGGAATCAGAATCAGGGACTCTCCATCCGCGGCCTGATCCGCATTATCTCCTATTGCGCTTCCCGGGGTATCTGTGGTTTCTCTCAGGCCGTCTTCTCCAAACCCTCACCGCAGTGGCGATCCTGGTCGTTCTCCTTCTGGGAGCCGGACAAATACGGAAGGTCCGGATCGGGCATTTCGCCGGACTGATGATCCGGTGCGCCATCTCGGTCAGTTTCGTCCTGGCAATCGCCCTCTCCGGGCTGTTCCTGACCGAGTATCTCGCCGAACTGGGAACCGGGTTCCGCTTCCCCTGGTTCTCCCGCCAGGGAATCTCGCTGGCCATGGCTTCCGCCCTGGCGGCGATCACCACGTGGGTTGCCATCCGGCTCTTTCGCCGGATTCAACCGGTGGTGGATATGGGGCCCTACCTGGCGGCCGCCTGTCTATTTCTCATGGCCGAATGCGCCATTTTCCTCGCCCTGAGGTTGCCGGAGATAGCCTTCCTGTTCGCTCCACCCCTTCTGGCCATCGGGGTGAGCAGTCGTCTGCAGGGGACCTGGTTCCGGCTCCTGATCGTGGGTCTCGGGTTCTCGCATTTGCCGGGATTGGTCGCCCCTGAAAGTTACCGGATGGCAATTCGTTTCGCAGGGCTGGAACTGTCCCCGCTGGCCGGATTCGCGGTCCTGATGCTGATGATCCTGCCTCTCGGTCTTTTCCTGTCCGGTCTTTCCTGTCACCGCGATTGGATGAGAGGAAGATTCTGGACAGGTATCACCCATACCAACACGCTTCTTGCCTGTGTCGTGATCCTTCTCGCCTGCTGGGGCGCGTGGTACCAGAGGTCGAGTTATGATGATCGACATCGCCGGACGGTCCGGGTTCGGGAGGTGGTCGATGAGGAAAGTTCCCGGGCCTATGTCGAGATCTCCTCCCAGGAGAATCTGCGGGGAATTCATTTATCCGGTGTCCTCGATGAGGAAATCGATCTGGGAAAACGCCGGTGGAGAAGGTCAATCGAGGAACCACCCGCTCTTCTCCGTCTGTCATTCATCGAGGAATCGGAGGAGGAGGCGATCCGAACAGTTCGGCTGGTGGTGGATCTGGATCGTCCCGCCAACCGCATCCGGGTCAGGTTCCGGAGCCCGGGAGGATTCCTCATGCCCAGGGAAGGGAGGGAAGATGGGGAAGAATCGGATTGGGATGAAGTCACGGTTCCCGAGTGGAGGTATGTATTCGGATTGTCCCGGCTGGAGGAGCGTTACCAGTTGTGGCCGGTCTCTCCGATCGGCCCCCTGACGGTCGAGGTCGAGGCAAGCTTCGAGGAAGACCTTTTCGGCCTGGAGTTCCAGGCTCCCCATACGGTGTTTTATCACCGGAATCTCGTCCGGGCGGTTCGCGCCCTTCGTTGACCGGGATGGCAAACCTTGTTAAAGTGTAGGGTTCATGAGCATGAAACCAGGGCAAGAGGAGGAAATCATCCTCAACAGTGCCGACAGGCGGATCGATACGATGGGCCTGTATTGCCCGATCCCGATCATCCGCACGGCCGCAGTGATGAGGAAGATGAAACGGGGGGAGACCCTCGAGGTCATCTCCAGTGACCGGGTTATTCTCGTTGACATGCCTGCCTGGTGCCGGTCGACCGGGAACGGCTATCTGGGCTCCAGGAACGACGGCGAGAGGGAATTCCATCTGTTCGTGCGGAAGGGGTTGGGATCCGGCACTGCCGGTGAGAAAAGGAATCGGAAATGACAAACCAGAACCCGCCAGCAAGGATCAGGGATCGGTCGGAGATCAAGGCGATTGGCCTGCTTTCGGGCGGACTCGACAGCACCCTGGCCGCAAAGCTGCTTCTCGACCAGGGATTGACCGTGATTGGCCTGAATTATTCAACCGGGTTCTGTATGAACAACTTCCGGCGGGCCCTGGATCGGCCCGATCAGGCGAGCCACCGGGTCCGGAACGAGGCGTTGCGGGCCGGATCCGACCTCCAGTTTCCGGTGGAGATCATTGATGTTGCCGACGAGTACATCGGCATGGTGATGAACCCGAAGCACGGATATGGTTCGCGCATGAACCCCTGCATCGACTGTCGGATCTTCATGCTGGACAAAGCGAAGCAGTACATGAAGGAAGTGGGCGGCCATTTTCTTTTCACCGGAGAGGTTGTCGCCCAGCGGCCGATGTCCCAGCACCGCCCCACCCTGCGAATGATCGAGAAGGAGACGGACCTCGATGGTTTACTTCTGCGCCCCCTGTCGGCCCAGGTTCTTCCCGAAACCATTCCTGAAAAGCGCGGCTGGGTCGATCGGAATGGCCTGCTGGGGATCCACGGCCGCGGGCGGAAGGTCCAGATTGCCCTGGCGGAAGCGTACGGTATCAAGGAGTACCCCCAGCCCTCGGGCGGATGCTGCCATCTGACCGATGAAACCTTTTCCCGGCGGTTCCGCGACCGGATCGCCTTTCTCAACGGGGATCAGATCAAAAGTGAGGATCTGGTTCTTTTGAAGGTGGGGCGCCATTTCCGCCTCGACGATGGTTGCAAGGCGATCCTCGGCCGGGATGAAGTGGAGAACCGATTCATGGCTGGCTTTCGCAACCGGTACTGGACCCTGGAGGCGGTCGAGGCGGGGAGCCCAGTGACTCTTCTGGAGGGGAAGGTGACCGATCCCCTGGTGGAACTGGCCGCTGCCATGACCGCCAGGTATAGCTCCCATCGGGACCGGGAAGGGGTCGAGATCCTCTGCCGGCACCCGGACGGTTCCGAACGGATCGTTTTTTCGAGCCCGATGGCGGAGATGGAGCTAGAACGATACCGGATTTGACGGGGGAACCGGGCCGTTAACTCAGCGGGAGAGTGCTACCTTCACACGGTAGAAGTCACAGGTTCAAATCCTGTACGGCCCACCAGGTCAACCCGCAAATCAGGAGTTCTTGTTGCAAACGGCAGTTGAATTCAACAGGGGAAAGGATGGTTCCCTGTTTCGCGGGAGGCATTTCCGCCCCGCAATCCTTGCCGGGATGGTTCTTCTTTTCCTCTTTTCGGGGATTTCCGATGTTCGCGCCCAGAGAGATGAAGACGAGTTCACTGCCATCTCCGTGAGATACCAGACACGGGAACCTTTGGGCCCCAAGGGTTTCGAACGGGACGAAACAGCCGATCTCTACATCGAATACGGCCTCTTACCATTGCTCTCCGTAAAGATCGGCCTGGAGTTCTCCCGATTGGATTTTCAGCCTTTGCCGGGCCCTTCTTCGCCGGGAGAGCTGGAGGAATTTGTTCTCAGCGCGAGCGTTCGTTACTATAAGGCAAAGGGGCGTTTTCGCGCTTTCGGATCACTGGGAATCGGCATATTCATTGAAGAACGCGAGCAGGCCATGATGGAAAGGGTGCGGGATGCCGATATCGGTTTTCTCCTTGGAACCGGACTGGAATGGACCATTGGGCGCCATTTCGGTCTGGAACTGGAGGCGGTTCTGGAATCCTCCGCGGGCGACGACCCCGACTCCGTTTTCGTGGTTGCTTTCGGTCCGAAGTTCTTCTTCTAAGACGCTGCCATGCCGGAAATGGAACAGGTCGAGAGGGTTTACTCGCACTATGCGGGGTTTTATGACATTCTTTTCGACCGTGTCCTGGATCCTGGACGAAAACAGGCGGTCGAGTTGCTCGGCCTCAAGGAGGGGGATCGGGTTCTCGAAATCGGTATCGGGACCGGCTTGTCTCTTCAGTATTTTCCTTCCTGCGGTTCGATCACGGGGATCGATATCTCCAACGCCATGCTCGATGAAACGGAAGAGAAAGTTTCCCAGCTGGGATTGCGGAACGTCGAACTGTACCGGATGGACGCGAGCCGCCTGGATTTTCCTGACGATCGTTTCGACAAGATCCTGATTCCCTATGTCCTGTCCACCGTTCCCCATCCCCGGAGGGTCATGGACGAGGCGATCCGAGTGGCGAAACCGGGAGCCCGGATCGCCATCTTGAACCATTTCGGCAGCCGGTTCCGGCTGTTCCGCGGGGTCGAGAAAATTCTCACCCCACTGACGAGGCGGATCGGTTTCCGCCTCGATTGCCCCATCTCCACGGTTTCCTGCCGGGGCGATCTCCAGATCGAACGGGAAAGAAGGGTGAACCTGCTTGGTCTCTGGCGCCTACTTTTGTGCCGGATTCGGCAGGGATCGAAGTGACGCCCCCTGGAACTCCCAGCAGTTCCAGGCCGTGAATTCCTGTTTTCCTTGACACCGGAGACCAATTCGGGTAGTTTTCCCGCTAATTCACAGGAGGGTAGGGGATGAGAAAAGGGAATTGGATCACGAGAGGAACCATCATTGGATTTGCTCTTTTTGCGGTTGGTTGTTCCGGGCAGTCGGGGAGTTCCGGTCCTTCCGGGAAGGCGGAAACCACCAAACCGGCCGCGGCGGGTACGGTGGAAACGAGTTCCGGCGCGGGCGGGTACCAGGTGGTGTCGGTAGAAAACGCGGGGCAGGTGACCGGCGTGATCCGTTTTGGCGGGGATCCGCCTGCCAGGAAGTCAATCGAGGTGACCAAGGATCGGGAAGTCTGTGGAAAGGTGGATCATCTTAGCGAGGAACTCATTGTTTCCTCGGATAAGGGGTTGGCCAACGTGGTGGTCAGTCTGACCGATATCCGCCAGGGGAAGGCGATGACTGCCAAAGCCGGAGGTATCCGCCTCGATCAGAAAAACTGTGTCTTCGTTCCCCATGTCCTGGTGGCTCCCGCCGGGCAGTCGATTGATATCTACAACAATGACGGGATCCTGCACAATATTCACACCTTCAGTGAGGAGAACCGGCCCTTCAACAAGGCCCAGCCGAAATTTCTAAAGATGATCAACGTTGAATTCTCCGAACCCGAAACGATCAGGGTCATCTGTGACGCCCACGGATGGATGTCCGCCTGGATCGTCGTGGCCGACAATCCATATTTTGCGGTGACCGACGAGAACGGCCGGTTCCGGCTCGGCGAAGTCCCGCCCGGCACCTACTCCCTCAAGTTCTGGCATGAAAAGCTAGGCGAGGGGACGGGCACGGTGACGGTGACGGCGGGCCAGGAAAGCTCGGTCGAGCATATCTTCCCGGCAGGTTAAGCCCCCCCGGCCGATCAGCCGCGATGGCCGCTCTGGGGAGCGGGGAGATTCCGCAGCCGGGTGATTCCCTTTTCCCGGTCTATTGTTGTCGTCTCGCCGATCTGGAGATCGTAGGGTTTGTGGGACGGATGGATGCGCACGCCCCGGTAATGGGCCTGGCAGTAATAACATACGGTCACCCAGGCGAGGCGGCGATACAGGAAGAGGTCGAGGATTGCCGCGGCGACCAGGCTCAGTCCATAGGTGGGAACGCTCAGTAGAATTCCAACGAGTACGATGCCGCAACCTATCTTCTGGTTGAAGTCCCTCTGCAGGTAGAGCCACCTCCCGCCGCACACGCCGCAAACCCCGATCGGCCCCGCATCATCCTCGCCCGCTCCCCGTTCCAGGGGGAGGGTTTCCCCGCAGTGCCGGCAGTTCCGCCGGCAAGGGGAGGTCCATAATTCCATCTGGTTGCGGCGGTGGCAGGCGGGGCAAAGGAACTCTACCTCTGGCGGCTCTGAAGGATTGACTGGGGGGCGTTCGCGCTTCATGGGGCAATACCGGGTGGCATCCTATTGGATCCTCCTGCTGCTGTCCACGGGAAGAGCCACTTATGGAACCGATGACCCAACTGTCCCGCCAGATCCGGGAGGAGGCCCGCCGGCTCGGGTTCCTCCGGATCGGTTTTGCCGCGGCGGGGAAGTCGGAAGCGGCAACAGGGCTTCGCGCCTGGCTGGAAAGAGGGTACCAGGGCACCATGGACTGGATGGGCCGCGACCCTGCCCAGCGGACCGATCCGCGCCGGCTGTTTCCGGATGCCCGGACCGTGATCTCCGTCGCCATGAGCTACCACTCGGGAGAGGAACCGTCCGCGGATCCGCTGGAAGGAGCCATCTCCCGGTACGCCTGGGGCGGGGACTACCACGAACTCCTGCGCGAACGGATGCAACTCCTCCTGGCCTTCATCCAGAAACAGTCACGCGGCGCGCGTGGCAAGCTGTGCGTCGACAGTTCCCCGATCCACGAGAAGGCCTGGGCGGCCCGTTCCGGGGTGGGCTGGCAGGGAAAGCATTCCAATACCATCGTCAAGGGGGCGGGATGCTGGATCTTTCTGGGAGAGATCCTGGTGAACCGCAGGCTGATTAATGACGCCCCCGCCCTGGATCATTGCGGTAGCTGCACCCGTTGCATCGATGTCTGCCCGACCGTGGCGATCGTCGAACCGTACGTTGTCGACAGCCGCCTGTGCATTTCTTATCTCACCATCGAGCTTCGCGGCCCGATCCCGGAACCCTTACGGGCTTCGCTGGGGAACCGGATCTTCGGCTGTGACGATTGCCTCGATGTTTGTCCCTGGAACCGTTTCCAGAAACCGACTCCCGAGAAACGGTTTCTTCCCCGGCCGGAGAATCGGAATCCCGGTCTGGGCGATCTGGCGAACCTTACCGCGGAGGAATTTCGTGAACGGTTCCGGGGGAGCCCGGTGCAGCGGGCCCGGTACGATGGTTTCCTCCGCAATGTCGCGGTTGCCCTGGGAAACTCGGCCAGTGGGAAGGCCGTTGTTCCCCTGAAACGCCTTCTGCATCATGACAGCCCGCTGGTTCGATCCCACGCCGCCTGGGCCCTGGGTAGACTCAGCGCCGAGGAAGCCTGTTTGGCCCTTGAGCAGGCGGGCCAGGAGGAGCCTGATCCCCTGGTCCGGGCAGAGATCGATCGGGCCCTGGAGACCGGAAGGGTGGCAAGGTTGTGAGAGAATCCTTTCCATCCTATAATTCGGTCTTTCCTGGAAGGATTCAACGAAGATGCCTGGAAAAAGGTACCGGGACCGGGAAATCATAAAAGGGGTCCTGTTCGATATCGGCGATACCGTGATCCATGTCGATCCCTCGGTAGGCGAGATTTACGCCAGGGTCTGCCGGGAGAAGGGGATGTCGCTCGACCCGGAAATTCTGCAGACTGCGTTCCGGTCAGTCTGGGATCGGTTTTCCCGGCTCACTCCCAGGGGAGTGAATCGATTCGCTCATTTTCCCGGCGGCGAGAGGGAATGGTGGTCCAGGCTGGTCCGGGAAGTTATGGCAAAAGCCGAGATCCCGGTGCAGCCCCCGGCCTGGTACGGGGCCTTCGAGGAGGCATTCCTGAGACCGGGTGCCTGGAAAGTGTATCCGGAAGCGGTTTCCACCCTGAAAGAGATCCGCCGGCGAGGCCTGATCGTCGGGGCGATTTCCAACTGGGATTCCCGGCTCGAGGGTATATTAGCCCTGGTCGGATTGGCAGGGGAGTTTGATCCGCTCGTGGTGTCGGCCATCGAGGGAATGGAGAAGCCGTCCGCCGAACTGTTCAACCTCGGCCTGAAAAGGTGCGGGCTTGCGGCCGGGGCGACGATCTACGTCGGGAATCGACCCGAAGAGGATTACCGCGGCGCCGAAGCGGCCGGACTCCGCCCGCTTCTGATCGATCGTAAATGGGTTGTTCCTTCGAACGGTATGATCAAGATCCGGAGCCTGCGCGAGGTTCTGGATCATATTTAATCGGCAAGGGACTTTGAGGCGCGGAAATGATTCTCACCCGGAGATTTCGATTCGAGGCGGCCCACCGGCTTCCAGGGTACGATGGGCCGTGCCGGAACCCGCACGGGCACAGCTATAAACTCCATGTCTCGGTCCGGGGACCCGTCGGCCCCGGTTCCGGCATGGTTGTGGATTTTCACGAAGTGGAGAGGATCGTTGGTGAGACGGTCCTTTCCGGGCTGGATCATCGAGATCTGAACGAATGCCTGGAGAATCCCACGGCGGAGAACCTCGCCGTCTGGATCTGGGACCGGCTGAAGCGATCTCTCCCGGGTCTCCACGAGATTCGCCTTGAAGAAACGGAGAATTGTTCGGTGACCTATGGGGGAGAGGACCGTCCGGCCCGGTAGAAACAAACTTTGAGATGGGCGGTTAGCTCAGTTGGGAGAGCGCTGCACTCGCACTGCAGAGGTCGAGGGTTCGACTCCCTTACCGTCCACCAATTTTGAGGAAATAACGATTCCGTTGCAACCCCGTCTCCTCTAATTCTGGGCCGCAGGTTCTTTTCTCTCCAATGATTCACAATCCGGTCGAAGTGTGCCAGGTGCGCCGGAGTGCGAGCCGGTTATGTGGCTATGTTATGATCCGGCCGCGAGGCCCGAGGAGTACCGAACCGATGAAGATATGTGACCGCGGTATTATAGTACTGTTGCTCCTCAGCATAACCGGCACCGCCGGAGCCGAGGAGACCATCCCGATCTACGAAGGCATGGGAACCTACCACCGCGAGATGAACACCGACTCGGTAACCGCACAGTCCTACTTCGACCAGGGAATGATGCTGGCCTACGCGTTCGGACGATCCGAGGCGGTGGCGTCTTTCCGAGCCTGCCGCGAGGCCGATCCGTTGGCGGCAATCTGCGCCTGGGGCGAGGCCTGGGCGCTCGGCCCCTATCAGAACGGGCGGATGGATGACGAGACGGCGGCGGAGGCGTTCGCCGCCGTTCAGGCGGCCGCGGAGTTATCGGAAGGCGCGTCGGCGGTGGAACAGGCATTGATCGAAGCCATGGCGACGCGATATGCCGGGGATCCGTCGACTGCGGAACGCGCCGATCTCGACCTGGCCTATGCCGGCGCCATGCGTTCGGTCGCCGAACGGTTTCCCGGCGACCCCGACGCCCAATCAATTTTTGCCGAGTCGCTGATGGTGCTCCACCCCTGGGATCTCTATCCCGGCGATGAGCCGCGTCCCGAGGCGATCGAGGCGATCGAGGTTCTCGAGGCGGTGCTGCGCGACGACCTGCGCCACGCCGGCGCTTGCCATCTGTATATTCACGCCGTCGAGCCGTCCGACGATCCGGGACGGGGCGAGGCTTGCGCCGACATCCTGGCTGAGCAGATCCTGCTGGGAAGCCATATCCAGCACATGCCGTCGCACATTTACATGCGCATCGGCCGTTACGGGGACGCCGTGCGCGCCAACCAGCAGGCATATCGGGTCGACCAGATGTCCGATCAGGGCAGAGCGGTGGCGATCTACCCCCGCCACAATGTCCGCATGCTGTGGTTCGCCGCCTGGATGGACGGGCAGAGCTTCGTCGCCCTGGAGGCGGCGCGCACCGTCACCCGCCAGCAGAAAAACCGTGCGTTCGATTTGCCGCAGACTCTCGCCCGCTTCGGCCGCTGGAAGGAGCTGTTGGCAGCCCAGAAGTCCCCGAATGAGGGACTCACCGGCGCCGTCTGGCACTTCGCCAGAGGCCTTGCCCGGTTGCGCACCGGAGACGACCGGGGCGCTGCGCGAGAGCTGCGCAAGCTCGAGAAGATTCGCGATCGCATCGACCCATCGGCGAGGTTCGGTCCCAGCCGCGA
>JAPUIV010000189.1 GCA_027296665.1 Acidobacteriota bacterium
GCCCTGGACTTCACCGGCCGGCAGGCTCCGGTGGAATTTTGTGTCCGGGAACTGACCTTTCCGGAGAATGCCCGGAGCTTGGTGATCGAGGCATTCGATGCCGTCTCCCTGACCTTGCGGGATACGGAAGGACGGACCCGGTTCAGTGAAACCGCCTTCGTGGATCAGGCGATTCCCGCCCTCGACATCTCCGCCCTGCCGCCGGGGACCGCCGCGGAGGTGGAGGTGAGCGTGACCGACGGTTCGACGCCGCCGGTTGGCGCCGTCCGGCCGTTCCTGGTGGGGGGGGAATCATTACTCGTGTTCGATGTCGACGCCGTCCCGGTCGCCGTGGCGGGAGGAGATCGGACGGCCGAATGTGAAAGCCCGGCGGGGGCCACACTTCTCCTGGACGGTTCCGCCTCGACCGATGCCGACCCGGTCCCGGGGATCCTCGACTTCGAATGGATCGAGGACCTGGGATTGGCAACGGAGAACTTTTTGGGGCCGGGGCCGAGCTTGCCCGTCCTCCTGGCAATCGGGGACCATCGGCTCACCCTCCGGGTGACCGATCTCCCCGGCGCATTTTCCACCGATACCTTCCTGGCGTCGGTGGCCGACACCACACCCCCCGAGATCTCGGTCGGCCTTGTTCCCGGCCTCCTGTGGCCGCCGAACCATCGCCTGGTCGGGATCGACACGGCGGTCGGGGCGGCCGACCTGTGCAGCGCCGCCACCGCGCCGGTTCTCGGCTCGGTGGTCAGCTCGGAGCCGGATGACGCGCCCGGGATCGGCGACGGCAACACCCTGGATGATGTCCAGGGGGAGACGCCGGGCAGTGTCGATACCCGTTTCGAGGTGCGGGCCGAGCGGGCGGGCTCGGGCGGCGGCAGGCACTATGCCGTCACCTACGTGAGTTCGGACGGTTTCGGGAACCAAGGAACCGGAACCGCGGAGATCTTCGTGCCGCACGACCTGGGCGGGGTGGTGGAGCCGGTGATCCTCCTGGCCAGCGAAACCGCCGCGGGCACCTTGCTGGAATGGAACGCGGTGCCCGGCGCGGTGTTCTACAACCTGGTGCGGGGGGAATTGAAGAATCTACGCGAGACCATCCGATCGATCGATCTGGGGCCGTTGACCTGCCTCGCCGCCGGGATCACAAAGACCACCACGGCGGGGATGGAAGACCCGACACTCCCCCTCGTCGGCGAAGCCTTCTTCTACCTGGTGGAGTACAACGACGGCACGGCCAGTTCCTTCTCCACCGAGAGCGCCGCCAAGGAACGGATCCCCCCGCCCGGGGCGCCGGGCTGCCCGTAGGGAACTTTTTCCATCCTCACTGAAGTTTCGCTATCCTTTCCGTCAGCGCCGGCACGGAGCCGGCCGGCGATTTCCTTCCGGTCCATTGGGGAAGGGCCCGCCAGGTCATCGCGGCGATATCCTCGACGGCGGTGTACCAGACCGGCAGGGCCAGCAGGGTGAAGAAGGTGGAGGTGGCCAGGCCGCCGATGAGAACAACGGCGAGGGAATCGATATAGGCGTTGGCAACGGTGAAGTTGGAGAAGGCGAGGGGGAGCAGGCCGAAGAGGGTGGTGATGGCGGTCATCAGGACCGGCCGGAGGCGGTCGCCGCAGCCTTCCAGCAATGCCTCGATCCGGTTTTTCCCTTCCCTGCGCAAGTTGTTGACGTGATCCACCATGACGATGCCGTTGTTCACGACGATCCCGACCAGGATGATCAACCCAACGAAGGCGACGGTGTCGAGTTCGTACCCCAGCAACCAGAGAATCCAGAATCCTCCGAAGAAGGCGAGCGGCAGGGTGATCAGGATCGCGAACGGCTGGGAGAAAGATTCGAACAGCGCCATCATCAGCAGGATCACCACCACCAGCGACAGCGCCAATCCCCTCGCCATGGTTCCAAGTCCCTCATCCCGGTCCCGGCCCCACTGTCCCCAATCCCAGCTGTACCCTTCGGGGAGCTGCATCCCCTGGAGCCGGGCGGCGACCAGTTTTTTCCCCTGCTCGGTGTTGATCGATTCGGGAAACTCCACGCTGACCCAGGAAGTCGTCTGTCTCCCCTCCCGGTTGATCTCCTTGTCGGTGCGGGCCAGGACCACCTCCGCCACCGATCCGAGGGGGATGGTATCGTTCTCACGGGGGATCCTGAGATCGGACAGGGTGCCAAGCCCCGGCTGCAAATCATCCGGAAGGCCGAGGATCATCTCCAGCTCGTTGCCCGGTCCCGGAAACCGACGCAGGTTTCTCCCCCGGAAGGAGAAGGCGATCGTGTCGGCGACCATCCGCGGCGTCACTCCGAGTCCACGGGCCTTATCGGGATCGACCACGATCTGGGCTTCCTCCTGGCCGCGTATGGTGGGGCCGTAGACCTCCTTGGCCTCCTCGATTCCCTGGAGTCTCTGTTCGAACTTCAGGGCGATCTCGCGCAGGTATTCCGGGTCCTCGCCGTGCAGGGCGACGGAAACGAATCGTTTGCCCCGCTGGCGGCGCCCTCCCCACATCCTCTCGCCGACCTCCAGCTTTACTCCGGGGATGGTGGGCAGTAGAGGCCGGACCTTTTTTCGCAACGCCTTCAGGAAATCCTCGTTCACGTCCTCCCAGGGGACGTACATCTGCGTGACCCCTCCGCCCCACTGGCCGTACCAGGAATACATGCTCTCGTAACCGAGATCTTCCTTCTTCGCAGCCAGGACAGATTCCACCTGGTCCACGTACCCTTCCATGATCTCCTTGGTCACCGGCCCCAGTGCCTGGTAGGTGACGGCAACCGCGGGTTCACGCATTTTCGGCCTGGCCTGTTTCTCTCTCAAATAGAACGGGATCGCCGCGGTCGCGGCCAGCAGGGCAAGTCCCAGCAGGGTGACGAACCGGTGCTGCAGGGTCCAGGCGAGAACCAGGCGGTAACCGGGCACCAAGCGATTCATGACAAAGCCGGGCTTGGTCTCACGGCGCCGGACGAAGCGGGCAGCGGCGAGGGGGATGAAGGTCAATGAGATCAGGAGCGAACAGGCGACGGCGAGGCAAATCGTGACAGCGACTTCGGTCATGTAGATGGTCATGCGGGAAGGTTCGGAGACGAACAGCCAAGACCAGACGATGATGGTGGTGGCGGTGGAGGCCAGGACGGCCAGGGTAACCTCCCGGGTACCGATCCGGGCGGCCTCGCGCGGTTCCATCCCCTGTCCCTGCCGCCGGTGGATGTTTTCCATGACCACCACCGCGTTGTCGACCAGCATGCCCACCCCGAGCATCAGGCCCAGCATGGTGAGGACGTTGAGGGTATACCCGAGGAGGAACATGGCGCCGCAGGTGACGATGAGGGAGAAGGGGATGGCCGCCGCGACGATCAGGGTGGTGGAGAATCTCCGGAGAAAGAAGTACAGGATCCCGATCGCCAGCAAACCCCCGAAGATCCCGGCATTGCGCAGGCCGGCCAGGGAGCGGCGGATCTCCTGGCCGGCGTTGTTCCAGATCAGGAGATTGATGCCGCGCAGATCCGGGTCTTTCCGGATCTCGTCGATCCGGGCCATGAGGCGGTCGGTGGTATCGACGGTGTTGGCGGTCGGTTCCTTGAACGCCTCGACGCTGATGGCAAATTCCCGGTCGAGGTGGCGGCCGTACGGCAGATCCGGTTCCCGGAACGAGACTTCGGCGATGTCGCGAATGCGAAGGTCGCTGTCATTGAGACGCTGGTTCCGGATCTCCTCCAGGTTCTGGAACCGGCCGACCGATCTCACGTTGTAACGCAGCAAATCGCCGTGCACCGCGCCCAGGTCGAGATCGAGATTGGCCGCCTGGAGCAGAGCGATCACCTCGCCCGGATGGATGCCGTGTTTCCGGATGGCAACGGGGTCGAGATCGATCCGGACCTGCTTCGCCTCCACGCCGCCGAGATCGACCCGCGCCACCCCCTTGATCCGCTCCAGGGGGCGCCGGATGTGCCGGTCCAGAAGTTCCCAGGACTCCGAAAGGTCACGCTTCGCCGAGATCCGGCCGATGAGGACGGCCGTGCTGTCCCCGTGGCCCCGGAACCCCTCGACCCGGATCTGGCCGATCCCGTCGGGAAGTTCCGGCTTCACCCGTTCCACCGCCTCCCGGATCTCCATCTTCTTGAGGTCGAGATTGGTTGACCAGTCGAATTCGGCGTTCACCCAGGCCCGGTTCGACTGCGCCTGGGACCGGATCTTCTTGACCCCGGCGATGGTGGCGATTTCTTCCTCGATCGGTTTCACCACCTCGCGCAGGTTTTCCAGGGGATGGCTACCGGGGAAATCGACCGTGACCCTGACCTCCGGGGGCTCCACCTCCGGCATGAAATCAAGGGGCAGCTCCACGATCGCGACCCCCCCCAGTACCGTGAGGCAGACCAGGAGCATCAAGACCCCGACCGGTCGATCGATTGGAAGATCGGAAAACTTCATGATATTCCCTCCTCGGCAGGTTCCGGTTCGCGGGCCCCGGTCCGGCTTCCGGACAGGACGCGGTACAGGCAGGGTGTCACAATCAATGTCAGGATGGTGGCGAGGCTGAGCCCGCCGATCACCGTGATGGCGAGGGGCGCGCGCAGTTCATCCCCCGCCCCGAGACCCACGGCCATCGGCAGCAGGGCCAGGACGGTGGTGGCGGTGGTCATCAGGATGGGACGGAGGCGTTCACCGCCGGCCTCGAGAATGGCCTCTTCGAGCCGCTGGCCTTCCCGCCTGCGGCGGTTGACGGCATCGACCAGGACAATGCCGTTGTTCACGACGATTCCGGCCAGCATGATGGCTCCTATCAAGACCAGGACCGAGATCGGGTTGCGGGTAAGGAATAACGCCACGACGATCCCGATGATTCCCAACGGCACCGACCCGAGGATCACGAACGGAAAGATCAACGATTCAAACTGCATCGCCATGACGGCGTAGACCAGAAAAATGGCGAGGGCCATTGCCATCTTGAGGCTGTCGAAGGAGACTTTGAGTTCCTGCTCCTGCCCCGACATCTCGACCCTGGCCCTTCCCGGCAGGGAGATCCCGGCGATCTTTTCGCGTACCCGCCGGAGGGTGTCGCCCAGATCTCTGCCGGAGACCTTCCCGGTCACCTCGGCCACGCGTGCCCCCCCGGTCCGGTGAATGGAGGCGGGACCATAACCGACTTCGACCCTGGCCACCGCCGAGATCGGGACCACGGTATTATTGGGCAGCCGGATCCGCAGATTCTCGATACCGGAGGCGCGATCGCGGGACTCCTGGCTCACCCGCAGCCGGATGTCCAGCCTCTGTTCCCCCTCGCGGAACTGCCCGACCAGATCCCCACGCACCTTGCGCCGCAGCGAGTTGGCGAGATCGGCGGCGGAGAGTCCCAGGGACGCGGTGCGTTCCCTGTCGAGGACCACTCGCACCTCCGGGCTTCCCGGTTCCCGGGTGGTTCCCACATCGACCAACCCCGGAATGCGTTGCAGCACCTCCTCGACCACGATCGAGGCCTGGTCGAGGATGGCGAGATCCTCCGAGAAGATCTCGATCTCGACGGGCGGGCGAACGGAGAGGACGGAGGGCCGGAACAGTTCGGGCTCCGAGTCGGGAAACTGGGCGAGAACTTCGCGAACCCGTTCGACAGCCCCCGCTTCCTCCTCGGCGCCGGTTCCTGCCGCCATGACGAAATCGATCTGGGCCAGGTTCTCTCCCAGGGTCCGCCGGCCCGAGGCCGACGAGGGAAGGCTCCCCACCACCGAAAATATCCGATCGAATCGCGGGTCATCGAGAAGGGGCGCCTCGATCCGTTCCACCATTTGTGCCGTGGTTTCCAGGGGCGTCCCTTCGGGAAGCCGGAGCCGGAAGGCGAACTGTCCCTGCGAGAGGTCGGGGACGAGATTTGTGCCCAGGAGCGGCATGGCGGCCACCGAGATGGCGCACAGGGAAAAGGCGAGGATGAGCACCGTCCACCGGTGCCGCAAGGCGCGGGAGAGCCCGGCCGGGTAGGCACGGACCAGCCGATCGAACAACCAGGCGACCGGGGAGGTCGCGACCCGGAACAGATGACTGAATGCCGTCCAGGAAAGGGTGAGGATCAGGAACAGAACCAGGATGAGAAGGCGGACTGGAAGGAACAGAACCGTCAGGACGCGGCTCAACCAGTGGCGGCCGTTGCCGACCGGAGCCAGGACAAACCCCGCGGCGCCCATGGTCATCGGCAGGCGGTCGCCGCCGCCGATTCCCTGGTCGAAGCGAAACAACGTCTCGAACGACTGGGGGATCCAGTGCTTCAGTTCCAGGGCGGCGAGGGCTGGGATCAGGGTCAGGGAGACCACAAGCGAGGCCAGCAAGGAGCAACAGACCGTCACCGCCTGATCGTAAAACAGTTGGCCTGCGATCCCCTTGACGAAGACGATGGGGAAGAAGACCGAGACGGTGGTGAAGGTGGAGGCAGCCACCGCCGCGGCGACTTCGCGGGCGCCGAGAACGGCCGCCTCGCGGCGGCCGCGGCCCTCCCTGCGCCGCCGATCGATCGCCTCGAGGACGACGATGGAGTTGTCGACCAGCATCCCGACCCCGAGGGCCAGCCCGCCCAGCGACATGATATTCAACGAGACGTCCAGTTCGTACAGCGGCAGGAAGGTGGCGACCACCGAGACCGGGATCGACAGGGCGATGATGACGGTCGAGGAAAGGTCCCGGAGGAAGAAGTAAAGAATCAGGACGGCGAGGATCCCGCCGATCAGGGCGGCTGACCAGACCTGGCCGACCGCCTCGGAAATATAACCGGACTGATCGGAGAGGATCTTCAATTCCAGGTCATCGGCCATCGCCTCGCGCAAGGATAGAAGCTCTTCCCGTACCGCCCCGGCGGCCGCGACCGTGTTGGCCGATCCCTCCCGGTGGATCGCCAGCTCCACCACCTCGCGGCCGGCGCTCCGCGTGATCTCCTCGCGGTCCTTGTGCCCGCGGGTCACCGTCGCCACGTCCTCGACCCGGACCCGTCCCTGCGGCGTGTCCCGGACGACCGTCCGGCGCAGTTGATCCAGGTCGGTGAATTCGTGCAGGGTCCGGACCAGGTACACCGCGTGGAAGTCCTTGAGGACGCCGCCGGGAAGGTTGACGTTTTCGGATTGGAGGGCCTGGGCAAGGTCGTTCAGGGTCAGGCCGAGAGCGCCGATCCGGTCCTCGTCCGCCTCCACCTCGATCTCGGGATCCAGCCCGCCCCGAACCTTGACGGCGGCCACCCCGCGGATCGCCTCCAGCTTCGGCTTGAGCCAGCGGTCGGCGATCTGGCGAAGATCATCAAGAGACCGATCGCCGGACAGGGAGAGCCGCATGATCGGGTCGAGCGACGGATCGAACCGCAGAACCCTGGGCGGTTCCGCTTCCCTCGGCAGGACCACGAGACCGATCTTCTCGCGGACGTCCAGGGCGGTGAAGTCCATCTCCTCGTTCCACTCGAACTCCAGGATCACCTCGGAGATTCCGGCCCGGGAGATGGAGCGCATTTTCCGCAATCCGGGAATGACGCCCACGCCTTCCTCGATCGGCCGGGTCACGAATTGCTCGACCGAAGTGGGGGCCGCGTCGGGATACTCGGTCTGGATGGTTAAAGTCGGGTAGGCGAGATCGGGGAGGAGATTGACCGGAAGCCGCTGCGCGGTAAGGAAACCAAAGGTGGCGACCGCGATTGCGGCCATGAAGATGGTGATCGGCCGGCGAACGGCGAGATCAGGGAGTGACAAGGGACTCTCCGTGCCCTTGCGAGGGTTCCGGTTTCATGACCCGGACGAGCGCCCCGTTGGTGAGAGCGGGGGCGCCAACCGTAACGACCGAGGTTCCCGGCTCCAGAGGGGATGCGCCACCGACCACGTCGAGAATCTCCACCCGGTCCCCCTCCTCGTAACCGAGCTTCACCTCGATCTGTTCGGCCGAGCTTTCCTCGTCGTCGATCCGGAACAGGTGCCAGCGGCGTCCTTCCGCGACCAGGGCGGAACGGGGAACCACGATCGCCTCGTCATGCGTGTCGGTGACGATGGCGACCCGGACAAAGGCGCCCGGCCGCAGTACGGTCGAACTGACGATGGCGAGGGTAACCTTGACGGTGCCGGTGCCGGGATCAACGGAAGGGGCGATCCGTTCGATGCGGGCCGTGATCTCCTCGGCGGTGGCATCCGCGGTCAATCGAACGGTCTGCCCGACGCCGAGGCGGGTGACGTGCCGTTCGGGAATGTTCACGTCGGCGTACAGGGGATCCAGGTCGGCGAGGTCGAAGAGTTCGACGTTGTCCGCCACCGTTGCGCCGACATCCAGGTGGCGCTTAAGGATGATTCCCTCGAACGGCGCGCGGATCAGGGTGCGGGAAAGGTTCAGATCCGCCAGGGCGGCCGCGTGGATCGCCTCCTCGAGTTCCCGGCGCCGGGTCTCGAAATCCTCATCACTCACCATACCCTGGGAATGCAACTCGCGGCTCCTTTCGGATTCCCGCTGGCGGGTATCCCGGATCACGCGGGCGCGGTCGGCGGCGATCTTCTGTTCGTCGTCCTCGAGGTGGATCAGTACCTGCCCGGCCTCCACCTGATCCCCCTCCTCGACGAGGAGTTCCCGGATCACACCCCTGGTGCGCGCCTGGACCACCGCCCGCTTATCGGCCCGGAGGGTGGCGCTGGTCGAGTAAAGCGAGGAGAGCGGTTCCCTCCGCACCGCGGTGGTGTAGACGGCGATGGCGTCCCGGGCCCTCTTTCGCGCCAGCTTCTCGGCAGGTTTGGTGCCGTTGGCGGCGGCCGCCTGGTTTTCTCCGCCGGATCCGCATCCGACCGCAACCATGGTGAAGATCAGGACCAAGGCGCAGGGGAGGAGATTCCGGAAGGGAAGATCGAACAGGTGTTTAATCAATGAAGCACCGTTTTCTCGTTTTCGTATGGTATCCTGAGGGCCCTTTCCGACACGGATTCCGAGCAATTCTTCCCCCTATTCTACCCGAGAGTCAGGCCGGGAACAAGGTGGCCGGCGACAGCCGGAATCGGCTAGGATTGGCTGGCATGAGGGCCAAATGACCAAACATTCCCCTGCGGAGGCGCCGGCAAACGGCGAACACCCCCGCGTGGTCCATATACATGTCGCCGATAAGCACCGCGGAGCGATGCGGGAGATTCCTGCAGCCAGACTGGTCGCGGGGCGCGGGATCGAGGGTGACCGGTACTTCGGGACCGGGAAAGGCCAGGATATCAGCCTGGTCCAGGAAGAGCATCTCCGGGCCGCCTGTCTTTCGATCGGGGCGCCGTACCTGCCGGGCGCCTCCCGGAGAAATCTCACCGTCAGGGGATGCGACCTGAACCGGTTTCTGGGCAGGGAATTCCTGGTCGGCACCGTCCGGCTCCTGGGACGGGAACTCTGCGAACCGTGCGCCTGGATGGAATGGAACATCGGAAAGGGATCGCTGCAAGCGCTCCTGCAGCGCGCCGGCATCCTGGCGCAGGTCCTGGAATCGGGCCTCATCCGACCGGGCGATTCGATTTCCATTCCCGATCCCCCATCTTGACGCCGGTTTCCAGACGGTGGTAATCTTTTCCGGCAAGAATCTTTCGACCAACCTGTTATGGGATGAGGTTCGCTATGAGAATCTGTTTTTCTCGTATGTTTCGTTCCTGGCTTCTGATCGCCTTCGTGGCGGGAGTTTTCGGCCAAATTCCGGCCTTCGGAAACTCCTCTTCCCGTTTCATCGAGGCGACCTCGAAGGTCCATTATCCGCGCGATCGTTCGGTCGATTTTCTCCATATGGTCCTGGATCTCTCCTTCGACTGGGAGCGAAAATGGGTCGGCGGCGATGTGACCTTCACCTTGACCCCACTGGCAGAGGCCGTGAGGAAGGTGACCCTTGACTCGGCCGATCTTAAGATTTCTAGCATCCGTTCCGGCGGCTCTCCCCTGAAGTTCCGGATGGCGGGCGAGAAACTGTACGTCGATCTGGGCAGGGAGGTCTCTCCGGGGGAGGAGTTCATCTTCACGGTTTCATACGAGGGGAACCCGCGAAAGGGACTGTACTTCTCGGGGGAAGAAGGGAACCCGGATCGACCGCCGCATATCTGGTCGCAGGGAGAATCCGAGGACAACCACTACTGGTTTCCCTGTTACGACTACCCGAACGACCGGGTGACCTTCGAGTCGATTTTCACCGTCCCCGATCGGATGACGGCGGTGGGCAACGGAGCGTTGCAGGAGACGACCGTCGATTCCCTCCGCGGCACCCGCACCTTTCATTACCGCCAGGCGATCCCCGCCGTCACCTACCTGATCTCGGTGGCGATCGGCGAGTTCGATGTCGTCCGGGATGAATACGAGTCGATCCCGGTGGAATACTTCGTGCCGCGCGGCACCTCCAGGGAAACGGTTCTCCGTTCCTTCGGCCTCACTCCGGACATGATGAAGTTCTTCTCCGAGCGGATCGGAGTGCCCTATCCCTACGAAAAATATGCCCAGACCACGGTCTCCGATTTCATTTTCGGCGGGATGGAGAATATCAGCGCCACCACCATGACCCTGGAGATACTGCATCCGGAGCGGGTGGAGCTGGAAAGCTCCAGCCAGGGCCTCGTGGCCCACGAACTCGCCCACCAGTGGTGGGGGGATCTGCTGACCTGCCGCGACTGGTCGCATGCCTGGTTGAA
>JAPUIV010000019.1 GCA_027296665.1 Acidobacteriota bacterium
GTCTCCGAGCCCCAAAAGGAATCGAAAATCGTTCCCGGGTCGGATACCGCCCGGTTGCCCGCCGCTCCGATCCTTTCACCGGATCCGGTGAAACCGGCAGATGCTCCCGGTGAAATCCAGGAACCGCGCGGTCAATTACTCCTGGAGGGGGGGAAAAGGGAGTTTGCCGTCAAATCCGATTCCGCCTTGATTGGACGATATGACCCGGTAACCGGCGATCGCCCGGAAATCGATCTCACTTCGGTAGATGTCGGGCGTTCCGTTTCCCGGCGGCATGCCCGGATGTTGTATCACGATGGTTCCTTCTTCCTCACCGAAGAGGTTGGCGCCCTGAACGGGACCTATGTAGGGGACCGGAAAGTCACTACCGGTATGGAAGTCCCTGTTTCGGCGGGGGACCGTCTCCGGGTCGGTCGGGTAGTTCTCATTTTTCAGACCGGAAAAAAGAGTTCCTGAGCATGAAGGGCCCGGCGAGATGCACATCCCGCGACTGATCCTCGAGGGTTTGATTCAGTACGTCGTCCTCCTTTTCTCCCTGTCGGTGCATGAGAGCATGCACGCATACACGGCCAACCGTTTCGGGGATCCGACGGCTCGTAAGCTTGGCCGTGTCACCCTGAACCCCATCGCCCACATGGAACTGTTCGGAACGGTGATCTTCCCCCTGATCATGATCTTTTCCAACGTAAACTTCCTGATCGGATGGGCGAAGCCGGTTCCAGTCAACCTGCAGAACCTGAGAAATCCCCGCAAGGATAACCTCTGGATTGCCGCCGCCGGCCCGCTGAGCAATCTGGGTCTGTGCCTTGGATTCTTCCTTGTTCTCTCGATTCTCTTGCGCACCTCGGCGGTGGCGAGGCTCACCCTGCAAAATTATCTGGCCGGCCAGCCGGGAGCGGCCGGCTCCAGCCCCAGCATCTGGGAGCCGATCGTGATGTTCTTGCTCATTGGAGTGTTCCTGAACGCCATCCTGGCCATTTTCAACCTTCTACCGATTCCACCCCTGGATGGAGGATCGGTCCTCCAGGGGCTATTACCTGAACGGGCCGCGGAACAAATGGAGGGTGTTTCCCGGTACGGGCTCTTCATCCTGTTTTTCCTGATGGCAACCGGATTTTTGCGATTTCTGTTCGGCCCGGTTCAATTCTTTCTTTACACTCTCCTGTTACAGGTTTCATTGTGATGGAGTCCGCCTTGGATGGGAAAAGGGTTCTCTCCGGGTTTCGTCCCACCGGGCTTCTCCATGTCGGGCATCTGGTCGGGGCCTTGAACAATTGGGTGCAGCTACAGGCACGCTATGACTGCTTTTTTGCCATCTGTGACTGGCATGCCCTCACCTCCGAGTACGCCGAACCAAGCAGTATCTCCAGGTATGTCCGGGAAATGGCAGTGGACTGGCTGGCGATTGGCCTGGATCCGGAACGGTGCACCATTTTTGTGCAATCGGCGATCAAGGAGCACAGTGAATTACACCTCCTCCTGTCGATGATCGTGCCATTGGGTTGGCTGGAGCGGGTTCCCACCTTCAAGGAACAGCAGCAGGAGGTCGCCAACCGGGATCTCCATACCTACGGTTTTTTCGGATACCCCGTTTTGCAGACCGCCGATATTCTCGCCTACAAGGGGAATTTCGTGCCGGTGGGAGAAGACCAGCTTTCCCATCTGGAACTGGCCCGGGAGATTGTCCGGCGTTTCCGCCACCTGTACGGGCCGGTGTTTCCGGAACCCCAGGCTCTGGTTACTCCCATGGCCCGCCTCCCGGGGATAGACGGGAGAAAGATGAGCAAGAGTTACGGGAACGCCATCTTTCTTTCCGACGAATCGGAATCGATCCGGCAGAAGGTGTTCCAGATGATCACCGACCCCCAACGCAAGACCCGCAAAGATCCGGGAAACCCCGAGGTCTGTCCGGTGTTCACCTTCCACAACGCTTTCTCCTCCAAGGAGGAGGTGGCAATGGTGGATAGGGAATGCCGGACAGCCGGCATAGGATGCCGCGACTGCAAGGGGATCTTGAACGGCAATCTCTTGACCGCCCTCGCCCCGCACCGGGAGAAAAGGCAAGCCGTTCTGGACCGGAAGGGATTTGTCGAGGAGATCCTCGAACATGGCGCCGTGAAGGCCAGGAAGGTTGCCGCCGCCACCCTGGCCGAGGTTCGCGAGGTCATGGGAGTGGCGCCGTGATTCCATCCGATTCCCATCATTCCGTCAGGGTGGGTATCTTCGAGGGGCCTCTCGATCTCCTTCTTCATCTTGTCCGTATCCACGCGGTGGAGATTACCGATATCCCGATCGTGGAGATCACTCGCCAGTACCAGGCATACCTCGATCTCATGCGGGAATGGAATCTGGAAATCGCTTCCGAGTTTCTTCTCATGGCTTCGACTCTCGTGCAGATCAAATCCCGGGTCCTCCTGCCTGCTCCCATCATTCCGGACGGGGAAGAGGAGATCGAGGATCCCCGGGAGGAGCTCGTCCGCCAGCTTCTGGAACATCAAAAGTTCCAGGATGCCGTTGTCCAGCTCCGGGAGGGAGAAAGGGACCAGGCAAAAACCCTTTGCCGGCCGCCCTCCGCCGTCGCCGATTTTCAGGAAGAGTTTCATCTTGAGGTCGATCTATTCGATCTCCTCTCCGCCTTCAAGAAGATACTTAAGGAGTCGGAGGGCAGCCAAGCGGCAAGGGAGGTCCGCCGGGAATCTTTTCCGATCCAGATTGCGATGAAATGGTTACTGGGTCGATTGCCGGCGGAGGGAAAGATCCGGATGGGCGCCATGTTTCGGGATCTGGATAGCCTGGACAAAAAGATCGGGGCCTTCCTTGCCATGCTGGAATTGATTCGGATGGGTCAGATCCGGGCATTTCAGGCAACGTCGAGGGGTGATATCTTTATCTGCCGCTCGACCCCGCCGCAACGGTCAGAGTCGTCGCGGACGGCGAAGATGACCGATAAGGAGGAGTTCCTTGGATAAAGAAGATCTCGTTGGCGTG
>JAPUIV010000190.1 GCA_027296665.1 Acidobacteriota bacterium
CGGGTGTTGCGGGACTGGCAATCGGCAAAATTCCTCTAAATCGGAAACCGGGATCCGGAACCGTCCCGGGGCGCGCCGGTCGCCCTTCGCTCCCTGCTCCAGTGCCGGCCCGTCCACGGCTGGCAGCCCGCCTCCCGCGCCCGTCGAGGAGCGCTTCCAATGTCCCAACCAACAGGCGCTGGCGACTCCCGGCGGCCCGCTAGCCGGGGCGGGTCCCCGGCGCTTCCGCAGTGTTCGCTCGGGGCGACCAACGCGTAAGCATTGCTTTCTGGATGCCGAGTAACATGCGCGGGCGACTCCCGGCGACCCGCAAGTTGGGACGGTTCCGGATCCCGGTTTCCGATTTAGCGGAATTTTGCCGATTGCCAGTCCCGCAACACCCGGGCGGCGGCGTTGAATCCGCACCGC
Source organism: Acidobacteriota bacterium (assembly GCA_027296665.1). GTDB lineage: Bacteria > Acidobacteriota > Polarisedimenticolia > JAPUIV01 > JAPUIV01 > JAPUIV01. The sequence goes on from JAPUIV010000190.1 coordinate 409, forward strand.
CCCGTGACCCCGCCGCCCGGATGGGTCCCGGCGCCGCAAAGGTACAGGTTGCGGATGGGGGTCCGGTATCCGGCGCAGTCAGGCAGGGGACGCAGGAGATAGAGTTGATCGAGGGAATGCTCTCCATGGTAGATATGCCCTTCGGTCAAGCCGTAACGTTGCTCCAAATCGGAGGGCGCCAGAACCGATCGGTACCGGATGGTTCCGGAAAGGCCGGGAGCGTATCTATCCAGGAGTTCGATGACGGAATCGGCCAGCGGTTCCCGCTCCTCCTCCCAACTTCCCGCCTGGAGATGGTAGGGAGCGAACTGGACGAGAATCGACATCACGTGGTGTCCCTCTGGAGCGAGGGTGGGATCGGTCAGGGACGGGATCAAGCATTCCAGGAAGGGGAAGGCGGAACGGCAACCATGTTTGGCCTCGTCGAAGGCTCTTTCCAGGTATTCGAGGTCGGGGCTGATCCGCACCCGGCCCCGGAGGGCCGGTGACGGCGGTTGTCCCGAGAGTGAACTGAATTCCGGCAGGCGATCCAGAGCCAGATGAACAACCGCCATGGCTCCTTTCATCTGGAAATGGTCGACACGGCGGAGGAATTCCGGGTCGAGATGGATCGGATCGATCAGGCGAAGAAATGTTCGTTTCGGATCGGCGCTGGATAAAACGACCTGGCCGAGAATCTCCTCGCCCCCGCGCAAGGCAACACCCCTGGCCGTTTCCCCGCTTACCTGGATCCGCTCCACTGCCGCGCCGGTCCGGATCACCGCGCCGTGGCCTTCCGCCGCGGCGGCGAGGGCCCGGACCAGGTTTCCCATGCCGCCGCGGGGGATCACCCGCGGGCCCGGTTTGGCATTGCCTCCGGTGAGGAAATCGTAGAGCAAGAGGGAGGCGGTTCCGGGCGACACCGGTCCGGCCAATGAACCGATCAGGGCGCCGGCGGCGAACTGAGCGCGAAGGAGGTCGGTCTCGAACCATTCAGACAGGAAATCGGCGAGGCTCAGCAGGGGGATTCGCAGGAGTTCGGAGAGATCCTTGCGCCCCAGCCGGCGAATCCGGCCGCCTAGCCGGAGGAGTTCCAGGCCATCCCGGATTCCATGGGGGGAGAAAGGGGGAGGGGGGTTATCGAGTTGCGGCGCCAGTGACCTGCAAAGACGCTTGAGAAGGTCCAGGAACTCGCCGTACCTCTCGGAATCGGCGGCGGAAAAGCGGGAGATTTCCTCTTTTGATTGGGCAGCACTCTCCGACAAAAGAAGGGATCGATGCCCGTTTCCACCCGGGGTCCACACCGTTCCAGGGAGGGCCAGCAGTTCCAGGCCATGGCGTTCGAGGTCGAGATCGTTGTGGATGCGGGGAGGCAGGGGGGACAGGGAGGGACAACTCGAGAACCGGTATCCAGGAAACGGTTCCTCGGTCCGGGTGGATCCGCCAATTTCCCGATCCCTTTCGAGAACCACAACCCGTTTGCCGGCCCGGGCCAGGTAAGCGGCTGCGATCAGGCCATTGTGACCCGCGCCGACTATGATCGCATCGAACCGGGAGGTTCCCCTCTTTTCCGTCGCGCCCATTACCTACTTTCCGTTTCCATCCCGCAGGATCCGCCGTGCCGCCAGCCGGCCGGGCGCCCCCATGACCCCGCCGCCGGGATGCGCGCCGGAACCACACAGGTACAGGTTCCGGATCGGGGTCCGATACCGGGCGGATCCCGAAAGCGGCCTCTGGAAGAAGAGTTGTTCCCGGGAAAGTTCGCCGTGAAAAATATTTCCTTCGGTGAGGCCGAATTCCCGTTCCAGATCGAGAGGAGTCAAGATCTGCCGGTGCAGGATGATCTTCCTGATGTCGGGTACGTACTCCGCGAGAGTGTCGATCACGTTGTCCCCGAATTCTTCTTTCCTGTCGTCCCAGTTGCCGTTGCGCAGATGATAGGGGGCGTATTGGACGAAGATCGACATCACATGCTTGCCGGGCGGCGCCAGGGTCGGGTCGGTGAGGGTCGGAATTACCATGTCGAGGTAGGGGCGCCTGGAAAAACTTCCGTATTTCGCGTCCTCGTAAGCTCTCTCCATGTACTCCACGCTGGGGGAGATGGCGATGGAGCCGCGTAGATGGGGGCCGGAGCCTGGCAGGCAGGTGAACTGGGGAACGCCGTCCAGAGCCAGGTTCACCTTCCCGGACGATCCCCGGAACTTGTACCGGCTCAGCCGCTCCCGGAACTCCTGGTCCAGATCGCCGGGATCCAGCATTTTCAGGAAGGTTCGCCGCGGGTCGACGCCGGAAGCGACTACCCGGGCCCGGAGCTTCTCACCGCTTTCCAGGGTGACACCGATCGCCCGGCCCTTGCGAAGATCGATCCGGGCCACCGGACTCTCCTTGCGGATCTCCGCCCCGTGTTCCCTGGCGGCGGCGGCTATCGATTCGCTGATCGCGCCGTTCCCGCCGCGCGCCAGCCCCCAGGATCGGAAGGAACCGTCGATCTCTCCCATGTAATGGTGCAGGAGTATGTAAGCGGTTCCAGGCGATCTTACCCCGAGAAAGGATCCGATGATACCGCTGGCGGAAAGGGCCGCCTTGAGGACATCCGACTCGAACCACTGGTCGAGGAAATCGACCGCGCTCATCGTCATCAATTTTGCTTGCTGGAACTGAAATTCCTCGCCCAGATCGCGGAAACGCCGGCCGAGGCCCAGCAATGACAGGAGATGGGAGGGCCGAAGGGAGGTTGGATCCGGGGGTTCCGTTGACAGGATCGGTTTCACGAACCTGGCCATGAAGGTCATCGTCCGGCCGAACTCCTCGTACGCCTCCGCATCGGCGGCCGAGTGGCGGCTGATCTCCCTCCGGGTCTGATCCGGATCACTCCATCGCATCAGATAGTCGCCGTCGGGCAGGGGGTTGAAGGAGCAATCGAGAGGAAGAATTTCCAGGCCGTGCCGGGCGAGATCCAGTTCCTGGATGATCTCCGGTTGCAGGAGACTGACCACGTAGGAGCAAACGGAGAACCGGAACCCGGGAAAGATCTCCTCGGTGACGGCGGACCCGCCGAGACAATACCGGCGTTCCAGAACCACAACCCGCTTTCCGGCCTTTGCCAGGTAGGCGGCGGTGACCAGCCCGTTGTGGCCGCCGCCGATGATGATCGCGTCGTAGTCTGGCAAAGGCAAATTCGGTCTCCGGCGGCTCCGTTCAGGGAGTTTCAGGGTGTTGGAAGCGGTATTCTACCTTCGGAGTCGGCCAGGCCGCAAGGCCATCCGATTCTTGATCCGATCCCTCGTCGCGGAATATACTGTCTCTCCATTTATTAGGATTAAGGAGCGCCCGCCGCGACCGCATGGGGATCCCGACGCCATTCCATTCCCGGACCGCCGCCCTTTGCAGCAGCATGAAGTGGCGGGAGTGGGCCGGCTACCTTGCCGTCTCGAGCTATGAGACCTGTCACGAACGGGAGTACCTCGCCCTTCGCCAGAGCGCCGGGCTGCTCGACATTTCTCCCCTGTTCAAGTACCGGGTCCGGGGTCCCGATGCGGTTGCGATGCTGGACCGGCTCGTCACCCGGAGGATGGACAAATGTTCCGTCGGCCAGGTGGTCTATTCCTGCTGGTGCAACGATCGGGGCAAGGTGATTGACGACGGTACGATCGCCCGGCTGGAGGAAAACCTGTTCCGGGTGACCTCGGCCAGTCCGAGTTTTCGGTGGTTCCGTTCCGTGGCCAGGGGGTTCGATGTGGTGATCGAGGATGAATCCACCTCTCTCGCCGCCCTCGCAATCCAGGGGCCGACCTCGAGGGAGATTCTGAGACAGGTATCGGACGCCGACCTGGACAACCTGAAATATTTTCGCCTCGCAAGATGCCGGATCGGTTCCATTCCGGTGGTCCTATCCCGGACCGGTTACACCGGGGATCTTGGATACGAGATCTGGGCCGGCGCCGAACATGCCGTGGAATTGTGGGATCTATTGATGGACGGAGGCCGGGAATTCGGTCTCACGCCGATGGGGTTACAAGCCCTCGATGTTGCCCGGATCGAGGCGGGTTACATTCTGATCGGCGTCGACTATACCAGCGCCCGCACGGCAATGACGGAGCTCCAGGCGGTGAGCCCGTACGAGATCGGGCTCGGGTGGACGGTGCATCTGGGAAAAGATAACTTCGTCGGCCGGACGGCCCTTCTGGAAGAGAAGGAGATCGGTCCGCGGCGGAAGCTTGTCGGTCTCGAAATAGACTGGCAGGTCCTTGTGGACCATCAGGAACGGTCCGGCCTGCCTCCCGATCTCCCCCTGGTTCCCTGGAGAGAGGTGATGCCGTTGTTTTCCGGCGGCCGGCAGGCGGGATGGGCCACCAGCGGATGCTGGTCCCCCACTTTGAAACGGTATATCGCCCTCGGTTCGGTGCCACCCGGGCTGGCCTCGGCCGGTAGCCGGTTCGAGATCGAGTTCATGGTCGAGTACGAAAGAAAGCGGGTGCCCATTCGAGTCGTCCCCAAGCCGTTCTTCGATCCTCCCCGCAAACGGACCTGACCTTCGCCTGAAGAGATTCCGGCAGAAGGCCCTTCTCAGATCTTGCAATTGCTCTTATCGCGTTTTTCCAGGTACCGCTGGTGGTATTCTTCGGCGGGAAAAAATCGACCGGCCGGAGTGATCTCCGTGGCGATCGGCCGGGCAAGCCTGCCGGATCGGGAGAGTTCCTCCTTCGATCTCGCGGCCACTTTCTCCTGTTCCGGGGTATGGAAGAAGACGGCGGAACGGTACTGGGAACCGATATCCGGTCCCTGCCGGTTTAACGTGGTCGGATCGTGGCTCTCCCAGAAGACTTCCATGAGCTTTTCGAAGGAGACCGTTTCGGGATCGAAGGTTACCAGGATCGCCTCGGCATGGCCGGTCGTGCCGGCGCACACCTCCTGGTAGGAGGGATCGATCGCCGAACCGCCGGTGTACCCCACGGTGACGTCGGTCACCCCCGGAACGTTTCTGAAGACCGCCTCGACCCCCCAGAAACAGCCTGCTGCGAAGGTTGCCTTTTCGGTGTTCATCTTTTCTGCCTTATTGAATTATTTCCTGACCCGATAATCGGTTAATGGTTGGGGACGAGGGCGATGACCCTGGTCGGTCCGCCGGAACCGCCCCTGATTTTCATCGGCAGGGCAATGAGAATGGCTCCCCGCGGCGGCAGCCGCTCCAGGTTCGCCAGGTTTTCCAGGCCCGGGACATTGGCGGCGGCGGCGATCCGGTGGACCATGAATTTCTTCGATTGGCCGAAGTCGATCGATGCGGTGTCGATACCCAGAACTCCCACCTTCCGCTGTTCCACAAGAATCCTGGCCGCCTCCGCCCCGAAGCCCGGAAAACGCAACCTCGAGGCGTCGCCCGGAGTGTCGTCCCCGAGATAGGATTTCGGGTCGGGCCAGAACCGGCTCCAACCGGTGCGCAGGATCACCATCGAACCGGGTTCAATCGGTCCGAACTGTTTCTCGAAATCGCGGATCACCTGGGGGGTGAGGCGGTAATCGGGGTCGGTTGCCGCTGCCGCGGAGACGTCCAGAACCACGGCGGGAGCCACCAGTTGTTCGAGGGGAATTTCGGCAACCGAACGCATCCGTTCGCCGAAGTGAAGGGGGGCGTCGATGTGCGTCCCCCCATGCTCGGGGGTGCACAGGGAATTGGCGGAGTAGAAATAACCTGCATCGGTCTTCCCGAAATCCAGCCGTTCCAGCCGGAACCGGGATGGGGCGGTCGGCCAGTATACGGTATCCGCGTCGAATGTGTGGGTCAGGTCGATCAACTGGTAATCGGCCAGATCGGGAGCCTGGAGCTTGGTTCCCGCTGAAATGGCGGGAGCGAGACAGGCCAACAGGGCGGCGAGAACCGTCGCTTTCATTAATCAATCCCTCTGGCTATCCGACTGCAGCGCCTCGAGGACCTTGGCAGGGTGATCCGCGGCCTTGGGAACACGCCTCCAGTGCTTCCGGACCTTGCCGCGGGGATCGATCCAGACGGTGGAGCGGATCACTCCCACGGTCTTCCTGCCATACAGGATTTTCTCGCCGTAGGCGCCGTACGCCTTCATGACCTTCTTGTCGGGATCGGAGAGTAGGGTGAAGGGGAGGGCGTACTTCTCGGTGAACTTCCGGTGCGCCTCCGGGCCATCGGGAGAGATACCCAGGACCACGGCGTCCTGTTTCCGGATCCGGTTCCAGAGTTTCCCGAACCCCTGAGCCTCCTTCGTGCAGCCCGGGGTATCATCCTTGGGATAGAAGTAAAGGATGACATGTTTCCCCCGGTAATCTTTCAGCGCCCATTTTTTCCCCTTGAAATCGACCAGCGTGAAGGGGGGCGATATTTTTCCCTCCTCGATCGGCATGCCAGTTCTCCTTTCAGGAATTCGGTTCCGTTTTTTCCTTCACCGCCACCGGGAGCAGTTCCTCCGCCTGTAGGGCCCGGGCAGAATTTTCCACCACCTCGGCCTCCGGCAGTTCCTCGGCGGCGGAAACTCCCAGGTCGCGGAAACGGCGGGCCGCCACCAGGACCCGGGATTCCAAGGAGCCGACGGCCCGGTTAAAGGCCAACACCGTCCGATCGAGATGGTTGCCGATGTCGCCGAAATGAACCGCCATTACCCGGATCCGTTCATACAGGTCCTTCCCCAGCTTGCTGATCTCCTGGGCGCTCCGGGCAACCTTCTCCTGCTGCCAGCCGTAAGCGACCGCCCGCAGGAGGGCAATGAGAGTGATGGGACTGGCAGGGATGACCTTCTTCCCCACCCCGTATTCGATCAGATCGGGCGCATATTGCAGGGCGGCGCTGAAAAAACTCTCGCCGGGCAGGAACATAACGACGAACTCGGGGGTCGAATCGAATTGCTGCCAGTAGGCTTTGCCCCCCAGCTGGGTGATGTGATCCCGGACCTGGCGCGCATGATCGGCGAGCAGGGTTTCCCGGGCATCCTCGTCCTTGGCCTCGACTGCCTCCAGGTAGGCCTGCAGGGGAACCTTGGCGTCGACGATGATGTTTTTTCCTCCCGGCAGGTGTACCTGCAGATCGGGCCGAAGAGAACCCTCTTCCGTCGCGACCGTTGTCTGCTCGTCGAAGTCGCAGTGCTCCAGCATTCCTGCCATCTCGACCACCCTTTTCAGCTGGATCTCTCCCCAGCGCCCGCGAACGGTCGGTGAGCGCAGTGCCTTGACCAGATTGGCGGTTTCCGACTGGAGGTGGCGCTGGGTCTCGGCCATCGATCGCACCTGTTGTGTGAGGGTGCTGTAGGCCTCGACCCGGATGGTCTCGAGCCCCCGGAGCTGGTCATCGACCTGTTTCAACGAATCCTGGACCGGTTTGACCATCTCGGTAACCGCCTTTTGCCTCGCCTCGAGATCCGCCTCCGCCGATTTTTGAAACTCACCCAGGGAGGCCCTGGCGAGGTCGAGGAAGGTCTGATTGTTGTCCCTCAACGCCTCCGCGGAAAGGGCCTGGAAGGCCTCGCGCAGTTTCTTCTCCGCGCCCTCCAGGAGTTGCAACTTCTCTGCTGATGCCCGCCGCTCGTTGTCGAGATCGGCCTCCAGCCGGGCGCTTGCAGTCCTGAGGGAGGTGAGGCGTTCCCGGTCCCTGGCCCCCTCCTGCTTCAGGTCGCCCAGTTCCCGTTCCAGCCGGGAGACGGCCGCCCCTTTCTCGCGCAGGGAACCCCTGAGACTGAACCATCCCAGGAAGATTCCGGCCAGCAGGCCGGATCCTAGCCAGATTAGATTGGGGATCTCTTCCATTATTCTCCTCCGGGATCGGATGAACTGGAGCCGATTCTACAAAATGAACAAATGGGAGGCAAGCAGCGGGGCGGGTTTTCCGGAAACGGTGTCAAGGGGGAACGGACGGGACCGGGGTCTCGAAGGGGTCGGAGAACCGCTCCTCGGAAATGAAACCGGTGTCGGTCAGGCTTTTCAAAAATGCCACCAGGTCGGCCTTTTCCTGCCGGGAGATATAAAAACCGGAAACGAGTTCGCTCTTGTTGGGGCTGGCCCGGCCGTCCCCGGCGTATCGACCGGTTGGGATCGTCCGGCCGCCGGCGGAATAGTGATCGATCACTTCCTCCAGAGTGGCGATACTGCCGTCGTGCATATAGGGAGAGGTGAGCCCGATGTTTCGCAGGGTGGGGGCCCGAAAACGCCCCATGTCGCCCTGCCTGCCGGTGAACCTGTACAGCCCCTGGTCATCTTCGGGGTAGTTCCCCCGCGGACCCAGGTTGTAGAGCCCCGTATTGTGAAAAGCCTGCCGCGGAGGGCGGTTTCCGGCGAAGGCGGTCGGCCCGGAGAAGGTGATTCCCCCATGGCATCGGGAGCAGCGCAGCCGGTTGGAAAAAAACAATCCCATCCCGTTTCGCGCGGAATCCGCCAGCGCTTCCATCTCGCCGCCGTACACCAGCCGGTCATAGGGTGAACCGCCGGAGATCAAGATCCGTTCGAAGCTGGCAATCGCCCGGTACAGGTTGCCGAGGCGGATGGGATCGCTCTGTCCGGGAAACGCGGCCGCGAACCATCTCCGGTACCGTCTGTCCGATTTCAATCTATCGAGGAGCGTATCGACCCGGCCCGACATTCCCATCTCCACCGGTTCGCGGTGGAACAACGGGATCTCGACCTGATCCTCGAGCCGGATGAGAGCCGGATCGGACCAGGTCAGGGTAATGTTGTACGCGGCGTTCGCCAGGCTCATGGCGCCGCGCGGGTGGATCTCTCCGGTGGAGCCGATCGATTGGGCCCGTCCATCGGTGAAGGCAAGTTCCTGGCGGTGGCAGGTAGCGCAGGAATAGGTCCCGTTTCCGGACAGTTTCCTATCGTAAAAGAGAAACCGGCCGAGGGAGACTTTCGCGGCAGTCATCGGATTGTCGGGAGGGACCGCGGGGCGGGGGAACCCCGCCGGGAGTTTCCATTCGAAACCGGGTGAAGGGGATGGCCCGGTGGGGATCGATCCGGGTGGCGGCGGGGCCAGGTGGCAACCGGTCAGGAGTCCGAAGGCGCAGGCCAGTATCCCTTTTACCACTTCCGCTTTTTCATCCCGTCCAGGCTTGCCGTTTGCGAGGCGATCTCCTCACGGTCCTTCACCCAGCCGGAGAAGGAATCGATCTCTTCCTTTGACAAGTTTTCGGGACTTCCCCGCCGGGTCTCGATCCATTTTCGCATCGCCCTGAGCAGTTCGTCGGCCCGGCCCCGGTCGGTGGAAAAGAGCCGGATATAGGCCTTGCGGGCCTCCCCGAGCCGGTCCAGTCCGAGGAAGGCCTCCGCCCGGTACTCGATCGCCTCGGTGTAATTGGGGGACAGGGCGAGGGCGCGGTCGTAGGCGATGACGGCGGCGCCGGGGTCGCCGCTCTTGCGTTGGGCATATCCCAGACTGCTGAAGGCCTGGTGGAACTTTGGATTCAGCCGGACCGCCAACTGGAATTCCCGGATCGCCTTGCCGTACTGGACCTGCGCCTTTTTCAGGTACCCTGCCCGCCGGGATGCCTTGTCGGCCTGCCTGGCCTTCTCTTCAAATCTAACCGCCTTGTTGCGCGATTTCAGACCGAAGTTGTAATGATCGACCGCTTGCTCCGCCGGTGACCGGGTTGGGGGAACCGCACTCTTCGAGGCCGCCTTTGGCTGCTTCGATCCGCCGGAGGCGTTCGCCGGCAACGGCGGGACGGCAAGCAACGACCCGAAGAGAATGGCGATCGAGATCGGTTTCAGCATTTTGGCCCTCCTTGTAGGTACGTTCAATGCGGACGGGATCGCAAACGTTCCAGCATGAAACGCGCATTCTCCGCCGGCGCCTTCCCGTCGAACACCGCGCTTCCGGTAACCACGAGATCCACCCCCGTTCCGGCCAGCCGGGAGATGTTGTCCCGGGTGACGCCGCCGTCCACGCACAGGAGGATCTCTCTTCCCTGGGCGGCGATCATCTTCTTCACCTTTGAGAGACGGGGGAGTGTCGATTCGATGAATGCCTGCCCTGTCCAGCCGGGATTCACGGCCAGCAGGGAGACCATCTCGACATCATCGAGGAGTGGTTCCAGTGTGGAGAGGGGAGTTCCGGGGTTCAAGGCCACTCCCCGGACCAGGCCCCGATCCGGATCCCGGGCATTGGTCATCCTGCCAAGTTTCTGGAGCACCCGGTGGATGTGCTGGCCGGACTCGACGTGCACGGTGAGAATGTCGGCGCCCGCTTCCACATAGGCGTCGATTTTTTCGAGCGGGTCCAGGATCATCAGGTGGGCCTCTATCAGAAAGGGTGCCCGGACGGCCCGGATCAGGGGAGGTCCCACCGTCATCATCGGCACGAAGCAGCCGTCCATCACGTCGAAATGAAGGAGTTGGACGCCGGTCCCCTCCAGGCAGGCCAGTTCCGATCCCAGGGCCGCCAGGTTGGCGGTGAGAACCCCCACGCTGATGGTGGGAGAGGCTTCGCGAAGGCGCTCGAAGGCGCCCATCGGCTGTTTCGGCTCCCCGGTCACCGTTTCTTTTCCTTCAAGCTCCGGTACAGGTCCAACGCCTCGCGCGGCGGCATCTTCTCATGCACCACCTTGCGAACCGCCTGCAGCATCGCCGCGGGCGCGTCCGACTGGAATATGTTCCTGCCCATGTCCACGCCGGAGGCCCCCTGTTCAATGGCGTTGGCGGCCATGGTCAGAGCATCGATCTCCGGAAGCTTTTTCCCGCCCGCCATGACGATCGGGACCGGGCAGGAGGCGACCACGGTGTCGAAACCGGTTTCCACGTAATAGGTCTTGACGAACTGGGCCCCCAGTTCGGCGCAGATCCGGCAGGCGAGCCGGAAGTACCGGGCGTCCCGGACCATATCCTTGCCCACGGCGGTGACCGCCAGGACCGGGATGCCGTACCGGTAGCCGAGGTCGACCAGGCGGGTCATGTTGTGGATCGATTGGCTCTCGAATTTCCCGCCGATGAACACCTGTACGGTGATTGCGGCGACGTCGAGCCGGCAGGCGTCATCGATGTCGACCGCGATCTGCTCGTCTGACAGCTCCTTCAGGATGCTGGAGCCGCCGCTGGCCCTGAGAACGATCCCGCCGGTGAAGGAAGAAGGAATGGTGGTTCGCAACATCCCGCGGGTCAGCATGAGGGCATCGCAGAGGGGAAGAAGGGGGACGATGTTCAGGTCGCAGCGTTCCAGACCGGTGGTCGGCCCCTGGAAGTAGCCGTGGTCGATCGCCAGCATGACGGCCCGTCCCGAGTCGGGACGGAAGACCCGGGCCAAGCGGTTCTGCATGCCCCAGTCGAGGGCGTTGGCCCCCTTCAGGAAGAAGGGGCGGTTCTCGTAGGGGATGTCTACATGAAAGTTCTTTGCTTCCTTGCCGGATTCCCATTCTGCCATGGTGTGGCGCTCCTATGGTTCGGTTGGTCCAGGAGATTATTACCATCTCATAGGGGTCGATTTCAAGGATTAGAAAGATCGAGATCCATTATTACCGGAGCGTGATCCGAGGGGGTGAGCCCTTCCCTCTTCTTGCGGAAGTCGCGATCGATCTTGACCGTTTGGACGCGAGACATCAAGGTTTGTGTGGCCAGGAGGAAATCGATCCGCAAACCCAGCCCGCGGTGAAAGGATCCGCCGCGGTAATCCCACCAGGAAAATTCGCGCCGGTCCGGGTGCGTCTCGCGAAAGAGATCGTGAAATCCCCCGTCCAGCAGGCGGCGGAACCGGTCCCTCTCCTGTTCGGTATGGAAGATCTGGCCGCGCATCTCCTCCTCGTTCCAGGTATCGAGCGCGGCCGGGCAGATATTGAAATCCCCGCAGAGGATCGCCGGCCGGTCCCGATCTTTCCCCGCCCGCAGGTGGTCGGCGAGGGCGTCGAACCAGGCAAGCTTGCGGGGGAAATCGGCATGGCTCACCGCCTTGCCGTTCGGACAGTAGACCGTGGTGAAGGAGAATTCCTGGAAATCGGCGGTCAGGAACCGCGCCCCGGACTCCTCCTGGCCCGGCAGGCCGATCTGACGGACCACCCCCTCCCGGCGGCTCACGATCGCCACGCCGTTCCATGCCTTCTGCCCGTGCAGGACTACCCGGTAGCCGGCGGCCTCGATC
>JAPUIV010000191.1 GCA_027296665.1 Acidobacteriota bacterium
GCGGATCGTGGAGCCGGAACGGGTGATCCTGTTCCGCGTTTCCTGGGTCGACGATGAGGGCGGTGTCCAGATCAACCGGGGCATCCGGATCGAGATGAACAGCGCCATCGGCCCCTACAAGGGCGGACTGCGGTTCCATCCCTCCGTCAACCTGGGCATTCTCAAGTTCCTGGCCTTCGAGCAGGTCTTCAAGAACTCCCTGACGACCCTCCCGATGGGCGGCGGCAAGGGGGGATCGGACTTCGATCCCAAAGGCAAGAGCGATGAAGAGGTGATGCGGTTCTGCCAGAGCTTCATGACCGAACTGCACCGCCATATCGGACCGAACACCGACATTCCTGCCGGAGACATCGGGGTCGGGGGCCGCGAGATCGGCTTCCTGTTCGGCCAGTACAAGCGACTGGCCAACGAGTTCACCGGCGTCCTGACCGGCAAGGGCCTCAACTGGGGCGGTTCGCTGATCCGGTCGGAGGCAACCGGGTACGGCGCGGTTTACTTCGCCGCCGAAATGCTGGAGACCCGCAAGGAGAATCTCGAGGGAAAACGCTGCCTGGTTTCGGGAAGCGGAAACGTGGCCCAGTACGCCACCGAAAAACTGTTGGACATGGGCGCCCGGTCGGTCACCTTTTCCGATTCGGGCGGCTATATCTATGATGAGCAGGGGATTGACCGCGACAAGCTGAAGTTCGTGATGGAGCTGAAGAATGTCCGCCGCGGCCGCATCAAGGAGTACGCGGACAAGTTCTCCAGCGCGGTGTACACGCCGGTGGATGCCTCGTCGGATCACAACCCCCTGTGGAACCACAAGGCGGACTGCGCCTTTCCCAGTGCCACCCAGAACGAGATCAATGCCAAGGACGCCCAGAACCTGGTCAGTAACGGGGTGTTGGTGGTTTCCGAGGGCGCCAATATGCCGACCACGGCGGACGGCATCAATATTTTCCTCGAATCGAAGATCCTCTACGGTCCGGGAAAGGCGGCCAACGCCGGCGGTGTGGCGGTATCGGGACTGGAGATGGCCCAGAACAGCATGCGCTACAGCTGGACCCGCGAGGAAGTCGATAACCGCCTGAAGATGATCATGAAGAACATCCACACAGCCTGCCGGGAGGCGGCGGAACGGTTCCAAACACCGGGAAACTACGTGAACGGCGCCAACATCGCTGGCTTCCTTAAGGTGGCTGATTCCATGATGGACCAGGGAATCATCTAGCCCGCTCTCCGCTGTGTTGAATTATAATAGGACGGCCCCCGGGCATGGCCCGGGGGGCCGTCCTATTTTTTTTCGGGAGCTCGCGAGTTGATGGCCAAACGCAGGCAGCAAGGCACCCAGATGATCCGGCGCCGCACCCATATCTACCAGGACCTCATGCAGCACCGGGTGCGGCACATTCTCCTGGTTTCGAGCCTATACGATTCCTTCATCCTCACCGAGGACGGCCAGATCAACGAGGCGTTGATGCGCCAGTTCGTCGACATGAACCTCAGCGGAAATCCCGATCTGATCCGGGTCAGCAGCGGCACCGAAGCGTTGTCGATGGCGAAGGAGGACGGCCGCTTTGACATGATCATCACCAGCATCCAGCTCGGCGACATGAACGCCGTGGAACTGGCGCAGCGGGTAAAGGAGGCGGGCCTGGAGGTGCCGGTCGTTCTGCTGGCCTACAACAACCGGGACCTGACCCAGTTCCTGAGCCGCCACGGGCGCGGCGCCATCGATCGGATCTTCCTGTGGCAGGGGAATGTCCGGATCCTGCTGGCGATGGTGAAGGATCAGGAGGATCGGTGGAATGTTGCCCGCGATACCGGCAAGATGGGGGTGCCCGCGATCCTGGTCGCCGAGGATAACATCCGGTTCTACTCTTCGTTCCTGCCGGTAATTTACTCCGAGCTGATGAAACATTGCCAGCAGCTCATCTCCGAGGGCCTGAACCTTTCCCAGAAGATGCTGCGCATGCGGGCCCGCCCCAAGATCCTGCTGTGCGAGACCTTCGAAGTCGCATGGGAGTATTTCCAGGAATACCAGGGGAACATTCTGGGAATCATCACCGATTTCGAGTTTCCCCGCGAGGGAAAACTCGACCGCCGGGCCGGCGTCGAACTTGTATCGCGCATCCAGAAGGACTGTCCCGATATTCCCATCGTCATGCAGTCCAGCCGTCCCGAGAACGAGGCGGTGGCAAAGAACCTGAACGCCTCATTTCTTCTCAAGGGCTCGCCTCTTCTACTGCATCAACTGCGGGAGTTGATGCTGACCCGCTTCGGGTTCGGGGATTTCATCTTCCGGATGCCGGACGGGTCCGAGATAGACAAGGCTCGGGATCTTCGGAGCCTCGTGAAGAAACTGAAGAGCGTCCCGGCGGAGAGCCTGGCATTTCACGGCGAACGCAACCACTTTTCCATGTGGTTGAAGGCCCGCTCCGAGTTCACCCTGGCCAAGAGGTTGCGCCCGCGTAAAATTTCCGACTACTCGACGATCGAGGATCTGCGTCTTGACCTGGTCGAGTCGATCAGCGCATACCGGAAGGCCCGGGACCGCGCCGTGGTTGCCGATTTTGATCGTGGTGATTTTGACCCCTCGACCAGCCTGACCCGGATCGGCAGCGGTTCCCTGGGTGGCAAGGCGCGCGGGCTCGCCTTCGTCAACCGGCTCCTGATGAAGGCCGAGGTGGCGCCCCGGTTCCCCGGGATCGACATCTCGGTGCCCCCGGCGGTGGTGCTGGGCACCGACATTTTTGACCAGTTTCTGGATGAGAGCCATCTGGCCAATTTCGCCCTCGGTTCCGTTTCCGAGAAGGAGATCCAGGAACGATTCGCCGGGGCGAAGTTCCCCAAGAATGTGCTCCGGGATCTGAAGGAGTTCCTGCAGCACGTGCCCTATCCCCTGGCGGTGAGGTCTTCCGGACTGCTGGAGGATTCACCGAGCCAGCCCCTGGCCGGCGTCTACCGCACCGTGATGATCCCGAACCGGGGCACTCCGGGGCGCCGTTTGGCCGGCCTGGTCGCGGCGGTGAAGAGTGTCTACGCCTCCACCTTCTCTTCCCAGGCAAAGACATTCCTGGGAATGACGCCCTTTCGCCTCGAGGAGGAGAAAATGGGGGTCATCATCCAGAAGATCGTCGGCATGCCGCACGGTGACCGGTTCTATCCCGACTTTTCCGGCGTGGCCCGTTCGTACAATGTCTATCCCACCGGACCGATGAAGTTCGAAGACGGTATCGCCGCGGTGGCGCTCGGGCTTGGGCGCACGGTCCTCGAGGGGGGTGCCTGCTTGCGGTTCTGTCCCCGGTACCCGCGCAAGGTTCCCTCGTTCTCCTCCGTCGACAGCTTCCTGATGGAATCGCAAAGGAACTTCTTCGCCCTGGATCTTTCCCACCGTCCAGCCGCTTTCGATCCGGATGGCGCAGAGCTGAAAAAATTTGATCTCCGGGAGGCGGAGGAGGACGGAACCCTGGCGGCGGTGGGATCGACCTACTCCCCGGAAAACCAGACGGTCTCCGACGGGATCGCCCGGCCCGGGGTCCGCCTGGTCAGCTTCGCTCCGGTGCTCAAGCACGGGGTCTTCCCGCTGGCGGAGATCCTGGAGGAGTTGCTGGAAATCGGCAGGCAAGGCGCCGGCACCGATGTGGAGATCGAATTCGCGGTGAATCTCTCGGTGCCGGATGGCGCGCTCCCCGAATTCGGATTCCTGCAGATGCGCCCCCTGGCCCTTTCGGTCGCCGGCGAGGAAATGGAACTCGGCGAGATCCCCGACTCCGAACTGATTTGCCGCAGCAACTCCGTTCTCGGCCATGGCAAGGTGACCGGCCTCCGCGACCTCGTTGTGGTCGACTACGATCGTTTCGATCGGTTGCGCAGTGTCGAAGTTGCAGGTCAGGTCGCCGGCCTCAACGCGGCTCTTCAGGGGAAGGGGATACCCTACCTTCTGATCGGCGTGGGTCGCTGGGGCTCCCTGGATCGGCATCTCGGGATCCCGGTGACCTGGAACCAGATTGCCGGTGCGCGGGTGATCGTCGAGTCGGGCTTCAAGGACATGCGGGTCACACCGTCGCAGGGCACCCACTTCTTCCAGAACCTGTCTTCCCTGAATGTGGGCTATTTCACCGTCAACCCGCAGGCCGGCGAGGGGTTCATCGACTGGAGCTGGCTGGCCGAACAACCGGCGCGGGAAGATACCGGGTTCGTCCGGCATATCCGCCTGGAGGAAGCGGTGCAGGTGGGAATGAACGGAAAGACCGGTGAGGGCGTCATCCGGAAACCGAATTCGACTGGAGTAGGTGGGTCCGGAAAATGAGTGTTGATCTTTTGGGGGCCTTCCTGTACCTGGGTTGCGGGATCTCGATCTGCCTGCTGTCTCTCCTGATCCTCCGGCAAAGTCCCGGTGAACGGCTTCACCGGATCACCGCCGCCATGCTGTTCTTCGGCGGATTGGGGCCCGTCCTCGGCGGCTTCGGGCGGATCCTGCAGGTCCAGGGGAGCAATAGTCCGCTCCTCACCGGCGGCCTGATCACCAGTTTTGCCTACCTCTGGTCGCTTTTCTTCCCCTCCCTTCTCCTGTTCGCCCTGGTGTTCCCCCAGGAACGGCCGATCATCCGCCGGTTTCCGAGATCGACCTGGCTGCTATACGTACCGCACGTCTTTCACCTGGTTCTCAAGCTGGTTCTCCTGCGCGCCGGATCGAACAGGGTTGAATTCGGCCTGGAGGCGGCCCGGTCGGCGGAATCGATATGGATCCGCATCCTTTCCTTTGTAGGGGACATCGCCGGACTGGCATTGAGTCTGCTGACCCGCTTTCACATCCAGTTCTTCTCCCTGGTGAACATGGTCTTTATCGTCGCCGCCATCCTTCTTCTCGCCCAGAGCCTGCGCGGACTGCGGGCGCCGAAGCTCCGCCGGCAATTGAAGGTGATCCTGTTCGGACTCGGTTCCTGCATGGGGTTTTATGCCCTGGCGATCCCCGTCCCGACCATTCTTTCCATCGAAATGCCGAACCAAACCCGGATCATCATGATCTCGGCGGCCCTTCTCCTGGGGACGGGATCGATCGCCTTCGCCATCGTGTGGCGAGGGTTTCTCGATATCGGCACGGTGGTCCGGCGCGCCATCCTGTTTTCCGCGACTTCGGGCGCACTCGTCCTGACCTACTTTCTGACCGCTCGGCAGATGGACCGGGCCCTGCCTGGGGAGGTCGGGTCCCAGGTTCCGTTGTTCCAGATCCTTTTCGTGATCCTCGTGGTGATCTTCTTTCATCCCCTGCTGGGATGGATGGAGGAGACGGTCGATCGCCTGCTGGCGGGGGAGCGTATGGGTCACCGCGACGTCATGCGCCGGCTGGGAAGGGAGATGACTTCGATCCTCGACCTGAAGACCTTGGTCGACACCATTGTCCGGACTCTGAAAGAGGCGCTGGCCGTTAATAGGGTTCACATGGTTCTCAAGGACGTTTCGGGCACGCGGTTCCAGGCCGAGGGGCCCGAGGCGGAGAACCTGCCCGGCATACCGGCCGATCACCCACTGGTGGGACGGATTGCCGAATTCCGGGATCCGGTTCTGCCCGGCGATCTCCTTGCCGAAATCGAGGAGAATGAATCAAGGAAGGAAGCTCTTTCGATCCTGACCTCCTACGATTCGCAACTGCTGGTTCCGATCCAGTTGCCCGAGGGGGGAGGCTGCATCGGTTTCCTCTCACTGGGGTCGAAGGTGACGGGCGGCCGTTTCCGCGCCGAGGAGGTCAATCTGGTTTCCATCCTCGCGACCCAGGTCGGCATCGCCATCCGCAATGCCCGGCTTCACGAGGAGGGGGTCGCGAGGAAGGTGGTCGATGAGGAGCTTGCCCTGGCCCGGACCATCCAGGAATCGATCCTCCCGCGCAGAAGTCCGGTCCTCGAAGGGATCGAGATGGCGGCCGTCAACGTATCGAGCCGGCAAGTGGGGGGAGATTACTATGATCTGATCCCGATGACCGGAGGGCGGCTGGGCATTGCCATTGGTGACGTGGCGGGGAAGGGGGTACCCGCGGCGCTGCTGATGTCGATGCTGCACGCGGCCCTGCACGCCCAGATGAACGGCTCGGTCCCGATCCGGCTCCTGATGGAACGCATGAACCGGATCCTGTACCGGTCCACCACACCCGAAAAATTCGCGAGTTTTTTCCTCGGAGTTTATGATCTGGAATCCCGGGTTTTCCGCTTCACCAACGGCGGCCACAACTTTCCCCTTCTGCTGGGGCGGGAGGGGAAGGTCAGGCGCCTGCGCTCCGGCGGCCTCCTGCTGGGCGTTTTGGAGGAGGTTTCCTACGAAGAGGAGTCGATCACCCTCGAGGCCGGGGATCTCGCCGTGTTCTTTACCGACGGGGTCACGGAAGAGTGGCGCGGCGAGGAGGAGCAATTCGGTGAGGATCGGCTGGTGCGGGTCATCCTCGATCATCGATCCGAGTCACCGGAGAGCCTGATACAGACCGTCCGGAAGGAAGTCTTGAAGTTCTCTGGCAGGTCCAGCTTCCAGGACGATTTCACGTTGATCATTCTCCGGGTGAAAGTGTAGGATCATTCTTCTTTCTTGGGGGAAACAATGGAAATGATGTTCCGGGACGTGAGTACCAATGCCTGCCGGACCTACCTGATCGGCAAGCCGGGATCGGGCGAGGCGATCCTGGTCGATCCCTGCCTGGATCGAACGGAAACCTACCTGGAACTGTTCGACCGGGAAAAACTTCGCCTCACCCATGTCATCGACACCCATACCCA
>JAPUIV010000192.1 GCA_027296665.1 Acidobacteriota bacterium
CGTTCCGCCGGATCCATCCCCAGGTGGGAGGTGGTGGCCGGGAGGGTCAGCAGGGTCTCGACGCCGCCCAGGCTGGGGGCGATGATCGGAATCGCCACCGATTTCATGAACCGATGGGCCGCCGCCTCCCCCCCCTGCAGCTCGAAGCTCATCATGCCGCCGAAGCCGTCGAACAGTTCCCGCGCCCTGGCGTGGCGCGGGTGCGACTCCAGTCCGGGGTAGTTCACCCGGGTGACCGCGGGATTCTTCTCCAGCAGGCGCGCGATCACCAGGGCGGTCCGGTTCTGCCGCTCGATCCGCAAGGCCAGCGTCTTCATCCCGCGGTTCAGCAGGAAGAGGGCGTGGGGATCGAGAGTCCCGCCCAGGTGGTCCAGCTTCCGCTTCACCGCCTCGATCCGATCGGTTCGCCCGATGACCGCGCCGGCGACGAGGTCGGTATGCCCGTTCATGTACTTGGTGCAACTGTGGAGCGACAGGTCGAAACCGTGTTCCGCCGGGCGGAAGTTGATCGGCGAAGGGAAGGTGTTGTCGACCATCGAGACCAGCCGGTTCTCCCGGGCGAAGGCAACCACCGCGTCGAGATCGCCTACCTGCAGGAGGGGGTTGGTCATCGATTCGCAGTAGATGGCGCGCGTGGCGGGACGCAACTTTTCCTTCCAGGATCCAGGGTCGTCCCCGTCGATCAGGTCGAACTCGATCCCGAAGGTTTTGAGATCCCTGGTAATGAAATCATGCGTTCCACCGTACAACGTATTCTGGGCCAGGAGGTGGTCCCCGGCCGAAAGAACGCTCAGGAGGGAGGTGGTAATGGCCGCCATGCCGCTCGAGGTGACCAGGGCCGCCTCGGCGTTTTCCAGGCTCGCCAGCTTCCGGTGAATGGCGTGGTGGTTCGGGGTGTTGTTCAACCGGATGTAGCGCACATCATGATACTCCGACTCCCCGCCGTACTCGTACATCGCCGTCTGGAAGATCGGCATCACCACCGCCCCCTCGACGCGCCTCTCCGGCTCCCCCGCGTGCACCAGCCGGGTATCGATCTTCCTTTTATCCATGTCCATTCTCTTCTCCTCTCTTTCCTTTCCGTGCGCCGGGAAACGTTTCCCCTATTCTGCCAGGATCGAACCCATTTCGCCAGGATTTCGGCGAAGGTTCCCTCCAGTAATGGCCTATTTGGGGCAAGAAAGGGAACTTTCAGACGAGGAATGCCACCTGATAAAAAATGCCCCGCCAGCCATGTGACCAGCGGGGCAGTGAGTCCAGGCAGCACACTTTGTGGGGGGTAGTGCCTTCGAAGGAATCCCGCCTCTGGACCCGTTGGGACTCGTTGTTGTGGGCGGGTGTTTACAAAGGCATTATACCACATCCTTGCGCCCCACCAACCCGTTCGGTTACCATCATGCCACTTTGGAAAAGACACAGGAGGCAGGATGATTGTCACCAATATTGAGTCGGTCCCGGGGAAACGGATGGTGGAGCACTACGGGATCGTGCAGGGCAGTACGATCCGGGCCAAGCATCTGGGCCGGGACATCATGGCGGGATTCAAGAACATCGTCGGCGGCGAGCTCAAGGGCTATACCGAACTCCTGGTCGAGGCCCGCCACCAGGCCATGGAACGGATGGTGGCCCAGGCCCAAGAGATGGGGGCCAACGCGGTGGTGAACATCCGGTTCTCGACCTCCTCCGTTGCCCAGGGGGCCGCCGAGATCCTTTGCTACGGCACCGCTGTGAAGGTGGAGTAGGCGATGCCCGACTACGTTGTGATCATCTACCTGGCCATCCCGTTTCTCTTTCTGGTCCTCGGGTTCGTGGCCGGGAAGATCCTGGAAGCGAAGCACTACAAGAGCATCCACCTGCGGGAGCGGCAGACCGCCGGCCTGCCGGTGGTCTCCTGGCGGACGATCACCGATGGGCGTGCGGTTCAATCTTCCCAACTGGCCCTCGGCGCCGTGGTGATCTCGGTCGACCATTACAAACGGCTCCTGATGGGAATTCGAAAGATCTTCGGCGGCGAGATCCGCGCCTACTCGTCGCTCCTCGACCGGGCCCGGCGCGAGGCGATCCTCCGGATGAAGGAGAACTGCCCGAGGGCCGACCTGATCCTGAACTGCCGGATCGAGACCTCCACCATCTCCAGCGGCAGGCAGAACTCGACCGGGACCGTCGAGGTCATCGCTTACGGCACCGCCGTCCGTTTTGGGTGACCCCGGCGCCGGACCGATGAAATTCGTCCCCAAGCAACTCCGGGAGACAGCCGACATCTCCCGCGGCGACCGTTCACTGCACTCCTTTCTCCTGAACACACTCTCCGTCCTCATCGTCCTGGGATTGCTCTATTTCGGCCTGGGACTTCTGGCCGACCTGACGGCGGAATGGCTGCCGGAACGCTGGGAGGTCCGGATCTTCTCGAAGCTGCCGGAAGGGGAGCCGGAAGATTCTCCCCGATTCGACCGGGCAAGCGCCCTGTTCGACGCGCTGCTCGGAACCGCGGAACTCCGCCCCCTCGATTATCATCTGTTCCTGCTCGAGCTGGACCAGCCGAACGCCGTGGCAATTCCCGGCGGCGGGGTCGGGATCACCGCGGAACTTCTCGAACAGGTGGAATCGGAGATCGGCCTGGCCACGGTCCTGGCCCACGAACTCGGGCATCACCAGGGACGCCACAACCTGAAACAGTTGGGGCGGACCCTTCTCCTCCGCTCGGCCCTGGCCCTTCTATTTAAAGGGGGCGGCGGCTCCATGGCGGGGATCTCCCTCACCCTGGCCGAGTCGAGCCACTCGCGGCACCAGGAGACCGAGGCGGACGAGTTCGCCCTGCGCATGGTGCGGGATCATTTCGGCCACACGGAGGGGAGTCTCGAGTTCTTCGAACTCATTCATGAGGAGTACGAGTCGGACGGGGGAAAATGGG
>JAPUIV010000193.1 GCA_027296665.1 Acidobacteriota bacterium
GCGTGCCCGTGAAGGAGAGGAGGGAGAAGGCCAGGTCGGTATGGCAAACCCCGCATCCCGCCACCTGGACCACCGCCTCGCCGGAGCCGGGATCGGGAAGCTCCAGGTCACAACGCTTCAGCGGTTTGCCCGCCTCGAGCATCCGCCAGGCCTGTCCGATCACGCTCATCGCCCCCTCCAGTGGAAGGAAAATTTGTTCGAACGTTCGTTCGAATAATACATCCCGACCCTCCCCCGAGTCAAACGATCTCCCGGCCATGAAAACAACATTTTGGTCCTATTTATTCATGGGACATGCCGCCGTTTTTCCCATATAATCCAGCCCGAACCGAATGGAAACCGACGTTCTCATCATTGGCTCCGGGATCGCCGGCGCGACGGCGGCGCTGGAACTCGCCTCCGATCGCAGCCTCGGTATCATCATGATCACCCGGGCCGACACCCCCGCCGGTTCGAACTCCAGCTGGGCCCAGGGAGGGATCGCCGCCACGGGAGTCGACGACTCCCCCGACCTGATGGTCAAGGATATTCTTCGGGCCGGCGCCGGACTTTCCCATCCCGAGGCCGCCCGGGTCCTGGCGGAAGAGGGCCCCGCCAGGTTGCGCGAGATCCTGATCGATCAGGCCGGGGTCCGGTTCGACCTCGATGCCTCCGGAAAATTTACCTTCGGACTCGAAGCGGCCCACTCCCGCCGGCGCATCCTCCATTGCGGCGACATGACCGGCAAGGTGATCATGGAGGCGCTCCTCAACCGGGTCGCCGCGCAACCCAACATCCAGGTTCTCACCGCGCACACCGCGGTCGATCTGATCACCTTCCCCCATCATTCCCGCGATCCCCTGGCCATCTACGGTCCGCCCGGCTGCCACGGCGCCTACGTCCTCGAGCACGCGACCGGGAAGGTGAAGGCGATCGTGGCCGGGCAGGTCATTCTTGCCACCGGCGGCCTCGGCCAGATCTACCTGAACACCACCAATGCGCCCGGCGCCCGCGGCGACGGGCTGTCGATGGCCTACCGCGCCGGCGCCCGCGTGATCAACGCCGAGTACATCCAGTTCCATCCCACCGCCCTCCACATGGCCGGCACCACCAAGGGATTGATCAGTGAGGCGGTCCGGGGCGAGGGCGGGATTCTCACCACGCCGCGGGGGGAACCGTTCATGCACAAATACGCCCCCGAACAGAAGGAGATGGCGCCGCGCGACATCGTCGCCCGCGCCATCTACACCGAGATGGTGGAGAACGATTATCCCTACTGCCTCCTCGACATCGCTTCGAAGCAACCGGCTGCCTTTCTGCGGCGGCGTTTTCCCGCCATCCACGCGCAATGCCTGGAACAGGGGATCGACATCACCCAACAACCGATCCCCGTGGTCCCGGCGGTCCATTATTTCTGCGGCGGGGTTCTGGTCGACCTGCACGGCCGCAGCACCCTGCCAAACCTCCATGCCGTTGGCGAGGTCGCCTGCACCGGGGTGCACGGCGCCAACCGCCTGGCCAGCACCTCGCTACTGGAGGGACTGGTATGGGGAGCGCGGGCGGCGCGCGCCATCCGAACGGAGAAGAGCCGGACACGGATCACGGAAGAGAGCATCCCCGCCTGGGAGGAATCGGAACTGACATCGGAGGTCGACCCCGCCCTGATCCAGGGGGATAACCAGAACATCCGCAACCTGATGTGGCACTACGTCGGCCTCATCCGGAATTCGTATCGCCTGCACCGCGCTCTCCGGGAACTACGCGGCCTGTGGATGAACATCGAAGATTTCTACAAGAAGGCCTTCCTGACCGACGCCCTCATCGGCCTGCGGAATTCCGTCCTGAACGCCACCATCGTGACCAGAGCGGCGCTGGCCAATCCGGTCAGCCGCGGCTGCCACTACCGGGAGGACGGCCGGAGCGCCGCCAATGCCGATCCTCCCAGCGAGACCAATGATCTCGAACCGCGCGGTTAGGGGCGGAAACCGGCTATGATCGGATCCTCGAGGAGTTCCAGGATGAGTCCGATTCGAGTGGGATTGATGGGGTTCGGGCGGATCGGCCGGAGCCTGTTCCGGATCCTCTACAAGCGCGACGACATCGAGGTGGCCGCGATCAGCGACGTCGCCGACCCCGCGTGCCTCGAGTACCTGCTGCGGTTCGACACCCTACTCGGCCGTTTCCCGGACGAGGTGAGGATCGAGGCCGGCAAACTTTATGCGGCCGGCCGCCAGATCCCGTTCCTGGCGGCGAAGGAGCCGGGCGATATCGACTGGGCCGCCCTCGGGGTCGACACCGTGATCGAGGCCACCGCCCGGTACCGCTGCCGCAAGGACCTCGAGCGGCACCTGGAGCGCGGCGCCCGGCGCGTGATCCTTTGCGTCCCGCCCCTCGACCCGCCCGACCTCACCGTGGTGATGGGGGTGAACGACGGCCAGCTCCGGCCGGAGCACCGGATCGTCTCGAACGCATCTTGCACGGCGCACTGCGCCGCCCCGATCCTGAAGATCCTGCACCGCGCCTTCGGTGTCCGCCGCGCCTTCATGACCTCGATCCACGCCTACACCAACCAGCAGCGGCTCGCCGACGTGCCGTCCCGGGACATGCGGCGCGGCCGGGCCGCCGCCGAGAACATCATCCCGCAAGAAACAAACTCCGCGCAGGTGATCGAGGAACTGATCCCCGATCTCGCCGGCCGCCTTTCCGGGCTGGCGATGAACGTCCCGGTGGCCAACGGGTCGGTGGTCGACCTGGTCTGCTGGCACGAGAAACCGGTTGACAGGATCTCCATCAACGAGGTGATCCGGACCGCCGCCGCGGCCGGCTGGAAGGGGATCCTCGACTAC
>JAPUIV010000194.1 GCA_027296665.1 Acidobacteriota bacterium
TTGGATACGGCCCCCTGGGGTACGATTGGATCGATTTCCGGATTTCCTCGAATCCGGGAGAACATCCCCGCAGCCTTGGCCTGATTGCCTCGGGGGGTGAGTTGTCCAGGATCCTTCTGGCGGTCCGCAGCCTGGCTTCCCGCCAAGAACCACTGGGGCGCACTCTCATTTTCGACGAGGTGGACGCGGGCGTTGGAGCGGACGTCGCCACGGTCGTGGGGGAACGGCTTCGCGCCCTTTCTGCGGGTCATCAGGTGATCTGCGTGTCTCACTGGGCCCAGGTTGCCGCCGCGGCCGATTGCCATTTCCGGGTGGAAAAACGGGTGGATCGGGGGCGAACCCATGTATCGGTGCGCCGTCTCACCGGGACGGAGCGCGGCAAGGAGATCGCCAGGATGCTGGGCGGGCGGGTGACACCGAGGTCGAGCCTGCGGCACGCCCGCGAACTTCTTATCGCTCTGAGCCGGGAGCGGGAGGCAGGTTGATGGGGAAAAAAGCGGTTTACCCCGGCTCTTTCGATCCGATCACCAACGGCCACATCGATATCCTCGAACGAAGCACCCGGATGTTCGATCGGGTTGTGCTGGCGATTCTGGGCAACCCGGCGAAAGATTCGGTTTTTCCCCTTGCCGGGCGCCTGCGGATGGCCCGCGAATCGGTTGGGGATATGGCCGGTGTGACCGTGGAAACCTTCCAGGGTTTGCTGGTCGATTTCCTGGTGCAGCAGAAGGCGGACGTGATCATCCGCGGCATCCGGGCCGTATCGGATTTCGAATACGAGTTCCAGATGGCGATGATGAATCGCCGGCTGAATTCCCGCATCGAGACGGTGTATCTGATGCCGAGTGAATCGTATTTCTACCTCAGCTCTCATCTGGTCCACGAGGTTGCCTCGCTGAATGGGGACGTGACCGGATTGGTGCCGGCAGGGGTTCAGAAGATATTGGAAGGGAAATACGGTCCCGGGAAGGGAAGGAAATGACGCCGAAACCGTTTCCCATTGCCCAGCGGGTTTCCAGGATGCGCGAATCTCCCACCCTGGCAGTGATGATGGAGGCAAAACGGCTCAAGTCCCAGGGTGTCGACGTGATTGATTTCGGACCCGGGGAACCCGATTTTCCCACTCCGGAACCGATCTGCCGGGCGGCCGCCGCTGCCATCTCCGCCGGCCACACGCACTATACCGATCCGGCCGGGATCATCGAACTGAGGCAGGCGATCTCCGCCTGGCACGCCGAGCACCATGGAACCGATTACGATGCTTCCGAGGTTCTGGTCGGTTGCGGCGCAAAGAATCTTCTGTTCCTGCTTTGCCTTGCTCTGTTCGAATCGGGCGATCGGGTCGCCCTGTTTTCCCCGTACTGGGTCAGTTTCCCCGAACAGATTCGCCTGTCGGAAGCGGAGCCGGTGATCATCCAAACCGATCCGGAAACCGGATTCGTTCCGACCGCAGCTCTTCTAGAGACTGCCTGTGACAGGGGAGCCCGCGCGGTGATTCTCAACTCCCCCTGTAACCCCACGGGGGCGACGATTCCCGTGGAAGAGATGGATCGGATTGTCTCCGTGATCGAGAAACGGAATCTATTGTTGATTTCCGACGAATGTTACGAGGCTTTCGTGTACACGGAAGAAGAAGGCGGTTCCTTCGCCCGTTTTCACCGGAGAATCCGGGACCGGCTGATCATCGTGAATTCTTTTTCCAAAAAATTCGCCATGACCGGTTGGCGAGTCGGCTACCTTCTAGGTCCCGAGGAAATCCTGCGGGCTGTGCGGAAATTGCAAAGCCATGATGCCACCCATACTTCTTCCATCTCACAGTGGGCGGCGGTGGCCGCAATCCAGGAGGCCCAGGGATCGGTACGGGCGATGCGGGAGGAGTTCCGGCAAAGACGGGACCTCCTGCTGAAGGCGTTCAAGAAGATTCCGGGAATCTCCTGTTCCATCCCCACGGGCGCCTTCTACGCTTTCCCCAACCTGGAGGGGCTGTACCGTGGCGCGGGGGTGTCCAGCACCGCGGAATTGTCGGCGAAGATACTCCGGGAGGCCCGGGTGGCCACGGTGCCGGGAGAGGCGTTCGGGCGCGGCGGACACGTGCGGATCTCCTATGCCCTGTCCCGCGATCGCCTTCTGACCGGATTGGACCGTTTGCGCCAATTCGCGGAATCGGTTTGATCCCGGCCGCTGGCGGCCGGTGCCCTTTCCCTGGGTGCCCCTGCATCGATTGACACCCGATCCCCGACTTCCATACACTGGATCGGCCCGCCATGAAGAAGAAAAGCAATATTCGAATCCCGATTTTGCTCCTGATCGTTTCCTGTTGGCTTCCGTCCTGGGCCTCGAGGGCGGGGCCGCCAACCATTCTTCTGATTGAAGTGGATGACGCCATTCAGCCGATCACCTCCCAGTTCATCCTCCAGGCGATCGAACAGGCAAACCAGATGAAGGCCGAGCTCATGATCCTGAGTCTGCAGACTCCCGGCGGGCTGGTGACGGCTACCGAAGAGGTCGTGGATTCGATGCTGCGTTCGGAAACTCCCATTCTCGTGTTCGTGGAGGGGACGAAGGCCGCCTCGGCGGGGTTTTTCATCACCATCGCCAGCCATGTTGCGGTCATGGCCCCGGGCACCCGGATCGGGGCGGCCCATCCGGTCTCCCTGGTGGGGAGTTCCCAGGACGATGTCATGATGGAAAAGATCGTGAACGACCTGGCCGCCTACGTCAGGACCATCGCCGAGAACCGCGGAAGGAACGTGGAATTGGCGGAACAGGCGGTCCGCGAAAGCCGCTCCTTCACCGAGAGGGAGGCCTTGGAAGGGAACCTCATCGACTTCATCTGCAGGGATCTGGATGAAATCCTGGAAAAGGTGGACGGGAGGAGTTTGACCACCGCGAGCGGTGTCGAGCATGTTCTGCGCCTGGAGGGAGCCGAGATCGTGCGCAGGGAGATGACGGTCCGGCAGGAAATCCTGAGCGTGATCGCCAACCCGGCCGTTTCGATATTCCTGCTCGGCATCGGGGCGTTGGGACTGTATCTGGAATTTTCCCATCCCGGGCTGATTTTGCCTGGGGTGCTGGGCGGGATCTGTCTTCTGTTGTTCGCCCTGTCGGTCCAGATCATCCCGATTAACTTTATCGGCCTGCTCCTTATCCTGCTGGGGATTCTGCTGTTCATATTGGAGATCAAGGTGATCAGTTACGGCATGTTGACGGTGGGAGGGCTGGCCTGTTTCGTCCTCGGGTCGTTGGTACTGTTCGAAAACCCACCCGGCAATCTGGGGATCCGGGTTCCCACGGAGATCATCCTGGCGGTCAGCCTCACGGCCGGCCTCCTAATGGCCTTTTTGACCTACCTGGTGGTTTCTGTTCACCGCCGCCAGATCAGGACGGGGCACGAGGGGATGCATGCAGAGACCGGATTGGCGATCACTTCCATCGATCCGGTGGGCAGGGTTTTTATTCATGGCGAATACTGGAACGCGCGATCGATCCGGGCCATCGAGAAGGGAAGGAAAATAAGGGTAATCGAAGTGATCAATCTAGAGATCCAGGTTGAAGAGGTCGGTTCCACCCCCGGCTGAAGAAGCCGGTTGTCAATATTTCTGGTGAACTGAAAGATTGAAGGAGACAAAATGGGGAGTCCATTCTCGATACTGATCCTGATGGCGGTGTTTCTCGCCCTGTATCTGGCCAGTGCGATCAAGGTTCTCAATGAATACGAAAGGGGAGTCATCTTCCGGCTCGGCAGGCTCATACCGGTTCCGCGCGGCCCGGGCCTGACCATTGTGCTGGTGCCGATCGAACGGATGGTGAGGGTCTCCTTGCGAACCATCGTCCATGACGTGCCCCCCCAGGACATCATCACCAAGGACAATGTCTCCGTCAAGGTCAACGCGGTCATCTATTACCGGGTTCTCGACCCCAACAAGGCGATCGTGGAGGTCGAGCAATATCATTACGCGACATCGCAGCTGACCCAGACCACCCTGCGGTCGGTTCTGGGACAGGTAGAGCTTGATGGCCTCCTCGGCCAGAGGGAAAAACTTAATGAAGAGCTGCAGTTGATCCTCGACCGCCATACCGATCCCTGGGGGATCAAGGTATCGATGGTGGAAGTCAAGCACGTGGACCTTCCTACCGAGATGCAGAGGGCAATGGCGAAGCAGGCTGAGGCCGAACGGGAAAAGCGGGCCAAGATCATCCACGCGGATGGAGAATTCCAGGCGGCGCAAACCCTGTTGGACGCCGCGCAGTTGATTGCGAAGGAGCCGGTCACATTGCAGCTCCGCTATCTTCAGACCCTCACGGAGATCTCGGCCGAGAAAAATTCCACGATCCTGTTCCCCATCCCGATGGACATCCTGTCT
>JAPUIV010000195.1 GCA_027296665.1 Acidobacteriota bacterium
CACCAGTTTTCGGTCGTTGTCCGATTGGATTCCCGCCAGGACCTTCTGAAGCAGCTTGTCGCGCTCCTCCGGGCCCACCCAGTTTTCCATGTAGATTTCCAGTTCGGCGTAATCCTCCCCGGTGATTTCCGGCAGATGGAAGAGAAGATCCTTCAGGGAGTTCAGCTCCTCATTCTGAATCTCCCCGTCCGCCCAGGCGGCGGCGATCACCAGCTTGGCCAGATCCTTCACGAATTCCTCCCTCGGCATTGGGTTCCCTCCTCAAATAAAACATGATACTACGGGCGGCGGCTGGAGGACAGTTCGGGATCGCTTCCGGCCCCGTTGGTTCGGGGGGGATCGATGTGGTATCTTCACCGGTATCAGGGAGGCCCGAAGTGCCCCGCATTACCAAGGTTTACACGCGGACCGGCGATAAAGGTACCACCCGGCTCGGGAGCGGCCGGGAGGTTCCGAAGGAGGATCTCCGGATTGCCGCCTTCGGGACCGTCGACGAACTGAACTCCTGCCTCGGCACCGCCCTGGCGTCCGGACTGGACCCACTCCTGGCAGGTTTTCTTGGTAGGATCCAGAACGATCTGTTTCACCTCGGTTCCGATCTCTGCGTCCCGGAGGAGGACAAGAGCCGCATCCCGGTCCCCCGGATCGAGCAGAGACATATCGACGAACTGGAGAAATGGATCGACCGTCTGTCCGGAGAACTGGGTCCCTTGGAGAACTTCATCTTGCCCGGCGGGTCGGCCGGCGCCGCCCACCTCCATGTCGCCCGCTCGGTCTGCCGGCGGGCCGAGAGGATCCTGGCCGGGCTGTCCCGGAAGGAGAAGATCTCTCCCCATTCCCTGGCCTACCTGAACCGGCTTTCCGATGCCCTGTTCGTCATGGCCCGGTTCGAAAACCATGCGCGGTCGGTCGGGGACATCTACTGGGACAGCCGGTCCTGATGCAGCCCCCGGAGATCCTCACCTTCGATTGCTATGGCACCCTCATAAACTGGGAGGAGGGGATATCCGCGGCCTTCCGCCAGGAGGCGGCGCGACAAGGCCTGGACCTGGATCGGGAACGGCTGCTGGCCGCCTACGGAGAGCTGGAACCGGAGGTCGAAGCGGAACGGTACCGATCCTACCGCGAGGTGCTGGGGGAAACCGCCCGCCGGGTGGCGATGCGGATGGGATGGCCCGCGGTTTCGGATCGAAATCAATTTCTCGCGGCGAGCCTCGGATCCTGGCCGCCCTTCCCCGATACCCACCGCGCTCTGGAACGCCTGGCGTCGAAGTTCCGCCTGGCCATCCTCTCCAATATCGATGAGGATCTTCTCGCCGGTTCCCTTGCCCATTTCCCGGCGCCATTCGACTGGACCGTCACGGCCGAGAAAGTCCGGTCCTACAAGCCCGCCCCGGCCCATTTCGAGGCGGCGATCCGGCGGGCGGGAGGGCGCGAGCGGATTCTGCACGTGTGCGGATCCATTTTCCACGATGTCGCGCCGGCCCGGCATCTGGGCCTTAAGGTGGTCTGGGTCGATCGCAAGTCGGAAGGCATTCCCGCGGGCGGGCCGCGACCCGACTTCCGGGTCGCGGATCTCCTGGAACTGGCCGACCGGCTCGGTGTGCCATGAGGATCCTGGTCACCGGTTCGCATGGGATGATCGGCTCGGCCCTGGTGGCCCGGGCCAGGGGAGACCGGCACGAGGTGGTTCGCCTGGTCCGGCCCGGCCGTGCCGCCGCCGCCGGCGGGATCCCCTGGGATATCGCCCGCGGTCAAGTGGATCCGGCCGGTCTGGAAGGTTTCGATGCGGTGGTCCATCTGGCCGGGGAGAATATCGCCGGCCGGTGGACGGCGGCGAAAAAGGCGTCGATCCGGGACAGCAGGATACGGGGTACCTCCCTTCTGTCTGATTCGATCCGAGGCCTGGCACGGCCTCCGCGAGTCCTGGTCTGCGCCTCGGCCGTGGGGTTTTACGGCTCCCGGGGCGATGAACTGCTAGATGAATCGGCCGCGGCGGGAAGAGGATTCCTGGCGGAGGTCTGCCGGGATTGGGAGGCGGCGGCCGCCCCCGCGCGGGCGAGGGGAATCCGGGTGGTGCATCTTCGCTTCGGCATGGTCCTGTCCCCCGCCGGCGGGGCACTGGCGAAAATGCTCCTCCCTTTTCGCATGGGTCTCGGGGGCAGAGTGGGGAGCGGGTTGCAGTACATGAGCTGGATCTCCCTGGACGACGCGGTCGGGATCCTCCTTGCCGCGGTCGAATCGGATCGCCTGACCGGCCCGGTGAATGCCGTGACTCCGGAACCGGTCACCAACCGGGAGTTCACCAGGATCCTGGGAAAGGTTCTGAATCGACCCACCCTGTTGCCGATGCCCGCCTTCGCGGTCCGGCTCCTGTTCGGGGAGATGGGGGAAAGCCTTCTTCTCGGCAGCGTGCGGGTCCGTCCGGGCCTGCTCCAGGCGGCAGGCCACCCATTCCAGTATCCGGAATTGGCGCCTGCCTTGCGCCACCTTCTGGGACGGGAGGGCCGATGAAGGCGCACGGTTTGGGTGTGCTTCCTTCCCTAAGGTAGAATGGACTCTCCCGGCAGGCGCGGCTCCGCGTTTGCCCCGAGGGACATTTTGAAAATGCAGAGCGGAAATCGATATCTCGGGGCGGTCCTTGCCCTTCTTTGCGCCCTTCCCGCCTGGGCCGAAACCGAACCCCGTTTCAAGATCATCTCCGGCGATTCCGTCTTCCATCCGACGACGATGATCGATCACGATACGATCTATCTTCCGGTGGACGAGATCGCGAAGCTGTTCGATGCCGAGATCGTTCGCGATGATCGCAGCGACAGCCTTCTGTTCCTTCTGGGCGAGAGCCGGATCGAACTGCCGGGTGAGGGGAGCCTCCTTTCGGTGGATGGAGAGATCAAGGCGCTGTCCTCGCCCCTGGTGTGGAAGAACGGCAAGGCCTGGGTGCCGGTCGATTTCATCCTGGAGATCATCCAGCCTCTGTACGAGAAGGGGATTGTCTGGAGCGCGGCGGACCTCACCCTTTTCATCACCGATACCAAACCGCTGGTCGTGAAGATGAAGGTCTCCTTCTCCGACCAGGGAGCCCGCACGGTCATCCTGTTTTCCAGGAAGACCGCCTACAGCATTCAAGCCGACGGCCGCCGTATGGTGATCCGGCTGTCGGCGCCGGAGATCCGGGTTCCCTTCACCCGCCGCGATTACGAGGAACCCTCCCTCCGGAAGATCCGCTATCACCGTACCGCGGCAGGGGGCCAGGTCACCCTCCAGGCCGGCCGGGGTTTCGATGATTGGGTCTACCGTGTCGAGGAGCGGCCGTTCCGCCTGGTGATCGATGTCACGCGGGGCACAGGGAGAGTCCTGGCCGACAATCTCCTCCAGTCCCAGTCCCCCGTGCGCGAGCGCCTGACCCGGCCGGGGGTGGGGAGCGGGATCCCGGGGACCAGACTGCCGGTTCCCCAGGGCCAGGCGAGGAAAGAGGGCCGCTGGACGGTGGTGATCGATCCCGGACACGGCGGACTGGAAACCGGCGCAAGAGGGAAATCCGGTTTACTGGAGAAGGATCTGGTCCTTGACGTCAGCCTGCGGCTCCGCAGTCTGCTGGAGGAGGATCGGGACCTGCAGGTGATCCTGACCCGCAACCAGGATACGGCCCTCGGCCTGGAGCAGCGGACCGCGCTGGCCAACCACCAGAAGGCGGATCTCTTCATCAGCATTCATGCGAACGCCTCGGAACGAAACGAGGCCCGCGGCGCGGAGACCTATTTCCTCAGCCCATACGGAACCGACGATGAGGCCAGGAGAACCGCCGCGATGGAGAATGACACCCTGGGTCTGGGGAGTTTCTCCGGCCAGGAGAACGACCCGCTCCGGATGATCCTCTGGGAAATGGCTCAGGTGGAGTTCCTCGAGGAGAGCAGTGAACTGGCGGAGTCGATTCAGGATGAACTGAACCGCGTGCTCAGGATCGCCAACCGCGGAATCAAGCAGGCCCCCTTCCGGGTTCTCACCGGCGCGACCATGCCGGCGGTCCTGGTCGAGATCGGTTTCATGTCGAATGCCCAGGAAGAGGCGTTGTTTCACCGCCCTGATTACAAGGAGAAGATCGCGGCGGCCCTCAGCCGGAGCATCCGGCAGTTCCGCCGGAACTGGGAACTCCGGAACGAGGGATCGGCCCGTCGATTGTCCCTCGGCTCGCCCGAGGGCCAATGAAATCTCCGGTCTATCTGATCTACCTGCCCACCGGGATCGCCCTTGCTATTCTTGCGGTCGTTTTGGTTCTTTTCTACCGGTCGGCGCCGGCGAACCGGCCTGAAGAGATGGCGGCGGCCACCGCCTCCCACGCCCTGCCGGCTGAGCCGCCGGAGTCCTTGGAGGATGAGGAATCGGCGGACCGGCTCGCGCCCGAAAACCAGAAAGAGGTCGTGCTCTTCTTTCAAAGCGAGAACAGCGACCGCCTGTACCCGGAACTTCGTTCCATCGTCCGTACCGCCTCCGTCTTGACCCAGGCCAAACAGGTGATGGTGGAACTGATCGCGGGATCGAGGGAGGGACATCTTCCGGTCATTTCAGAGGAGGCGCGGCTGCGGGAGATCTACACCTGTTCGGATGGAACCGTCTGCGTCGATTTCACCCGGCACCTGGTGGAGAATCATTCAGGCGGATCGGCGGGGGAGATAGCGACGGTGTATGCCATCGTGAATTCCCTCACGGTGAATTTTCCTGAGATCAAGCGGGTGCGGATCCTGGTCGAGGGAGAGGAACGGGAGACATTGAAAGACCATATCGATCTTTCACTAACCTTCAGCCAGGATCTTTCCCTGGTGGAGGAATGGTTTCTATGAACACAAGGGGAGAAGAATGACGGAATCGAAGACCGCTGCAGTGGAGAGACGGGATGGCCGCGGGCCGGATGTGCCCCGGCCGGTAAAATTCCTGCCCCATTTCATCAAGACCGCCGAGGGATCGGTTCTGGTGACGGTGGGTGAGACCCGGGTGATCTGTACCGCAAGCGTGGAAAATCGGTTGCCGAAATTTCTCAGGGATGGCGGCCAAGGCTGGATCACGGCGGAGTACAGCATGATCCCGAGGGCCACCGATGTTCGTACCTCCAGGGAGTCCTCCCGTGGAAGAGTTTCAGGCCGCACGCACGAGATTCAGCGACTGATCGGCAGGTCGTTGCGTACCATCACCCATCTCCCCGCGATCGGCGAACGGACGATCTGGATCGATTGTGACGTGATCCAGGCCGATGGAGGTACCCGAACGGCGTCGATCACCGGGGCTTTCGTGGCCCTTGTCCTCGCCCTGGATCACATGCGGCGCAACCGCGTGATCCACACCGCCCCCCTGAAGGGGGCGGTTGCCGCCACCTCGGTCGGTATGGTAGGCGGGCGCGCGCTCCTTGATCTGACCTACGAGGAGGACTGCGTTGCCGAGGTCGACATGAATG
Source organism: Acidobacteriota bacterium (assembly GCA_027296665.1). GTDB lineage: Bacteria > Acidobacteriota > Polarisedimenticolia > JAPUIV01 > JAPUIV01 > JAPUIV01. The sequence continues at coordinate 5,450 of JAPUIV010000195.1, forward strand.
TGATCGGCACCGATCGGGGGGACTACGTGGAGATCCAGGGGACCGGAGAAAGATCGCCTTTCACCCCCGAGGATCTGAAAACCCTTCTGAAACTGGCCGATCGCGGCATGGAAACACTGTTCGAGGCACAACGGGGGGTACTGGAGGGGATCCTGCCGCCGCTGCTGCGGGATCGCCCCGCCGCGAGTCCCGGTTCCTAGGGCCAGTCCCCACCTCCAGGATGTGGCGTCATTTATTAAACGAGACGGCCGGAAACCTCTGGCGGCACCGGGAAGGGAACCTCCTGTCCCTCGCCACCATCAGCGCCAGCCTGTTCACCTTTTCCCTGTTTCTCCTGTTGATCACGAACCTGGGGGCGGTGATCGGCCGGTGGAGCGAACAGATCCAGGTTAGTGTCTTTCTGGCGGACGAGGCGGATTCCCGGACCACCGAAACCCTGACCAGAATCCTCCGGGCGGCTCCCGAGGCGGAGTCATTCGAATTCGTCTCCAAGGAAGAGGCGTTGGAACGTTTTCGCGCCGATTTCTCCCGGCTCGGCCAGTTGACCGGATCGTTGGAGGAGAACCCGTTGCCCGCCTCCTTCGAGGTCCGGGTCGCCGCCGGGTTCCGGACGCCGGAAGCCGTTGCCGCCCTGGCGGGGCGGCTCAAGGCGGTGCCTGGTGTGCCGATGGTCCGGTATGACTTCGAGTGGATCCGAAAGCTGAACTTCCTCATCCGGTGGATCCGGTACGGGGGATGGAGTCTTGCCGGGCTGCTGATCCTCGCCTCGGTGGTGGCGATCTCCAACGCGATCAGCCTGAGCCTCTTTTCCCGGCGCTCGGACATCGAGATCATGCGGCTGGTCGGCGCCACCAGCCGGTATATCCGCGGGCCGTTTCTTCTGGAGGGGGCGGTGCAGGGAGGAGCGGGAGCCTCGCTCGCGCTGGGTTTCCTCTATCTCATAGTCATCCTGTTCGGGAAATTCGGCCTGCCATTGATCCAGCACCCACTGCTCGATCTTTTCCCCTACTCCTACCTTCCTTTACCGCAGTGGATCGGTGTCCTGGCGGGCGGGGTGGCCATGGGACTGGCCGGGAGCCTGCTTTCCGTCCGCAGGTTTTCCCGCATCTGACCTTCACCAGAGGGATGGTTCAGAAGGCCCGGCCGATGTAGAAGGAGGAGCTCCATCTGGAGTCGAAATTCGGGTCCTTCATGAATTCGCGTGTGATTGGATCACGGATGCTGTTTTCGAGCTTCTGGCTGAAGGTCCAGTTCAGGTCGAAGGGGCCGAAGTCGAAGTTGAATCCGATGCCGAACGAAGCGCGGCCATCGCCCATCTGGCTGTTGGCGCTGTCCCAGAAATCGAAGTTGTTCACCAGATCTCCGAATCCCCCCCTGAGATTGTCGTCGAAGAACTGATCCCCCTTGAACCAGGCCGAGCCGACATCCAGAAACAGGACTCCCCGGATGCTGCGGATGGAACCGAAGGGGAATCTCAGTTCGTCCACCAGGGGGAACCGCAGTTCGAAGTTCATGAAGGCCGCCCGATCGCCGAAGAATTGACGGAATTCGAAGCCGCGGATCTGGTTCAGCCCGCCGACAGAGAAAATGTTGCTGCTGTTTACCGAAACGGGCCCGAATACGGTGTTCACGATATCGTCTTCCCCGTTGCTGATGGCGGTGAAGAACCGGACGGCCACCAGGGAACGGGAGGAGAGATGCCCGTACCCCCGGTAGTCCAGGAAATAGTTGGTGAACTTGCCCAGATCGCCGCTGGCGGTGGGGGCAACCCGGGTGCTGATGCTGTACCGATGGCCGTGGTACGGGCCGAATCTTTTGAACCGTACCGTGTCGCCGCTCAGCCCCACGCTCACCACGGGGTAGGTCTGACTGAAGGAGACGAACTGGGCAAATCCAAAGTTGTCGACCAGGACTTGTGTGCGATCCGAGTCGAAGAACCCGGCCGAGACATCGACGCGGTAGAACTTGTTGAAGGGATAGCTCAGGGAAGCCTCCGCGCCGGTGACCCGGAAGGTCTGCTGGCGATCCTGGCTCGAGAGAGTGGAATTCCCGGCCAGGAAGAAGTCCCGGAAGTCGACGAGGCGATAAGAATAGTTGAACCGGTGCTTGAAGTTGGCGTAGACGAAGTCGAAATTGGAGAAGTCGGAAACCGACGACAGGCGAAACAGCAGCCGCCGGTCTCCCATGAGATCGGAAAAGACCAGGGAGGTATCGGAGACCAGGGTGCCGTCGTCCGCGACACCGATGAAGACGCCGGGATTCCCCTCCAGGCTGAACTGTTTCTTGGTGTATCTCGCCTTCTTGTCCTCATCGAGGCTGAGAACGAGAGGGGGCCGGAACGGTTCCAGATCCAGG
>JAPUIV010000196.1 GCA_027296665.1 Acidobacteriota bacterium
CTTGAGATCGGCGGCGGGAAACCCAGAAAGGTTCTTTCCCGCGGCGGGGACATCTTTGTTCGGGAAGCCGATCTCCTCCGGGAGGCACGCCGCACCCCTTTCGGCCACGATCAAAAGGGATTCCCGGCAAACCTCCAGATGTTTCGCCATATTCGGATTCATGCCGGTCGCTTGTCGTCGCGCCGCCTCGATCTGCCCGGCGAGTTCCCGGCATTGCGAACCGATCGCATCGCTTGCCAGGCGATCCTGCGCCTCGATCGTTTCCCGATCGGGGAGGGCCAGCATGCCGGTCAGGCACATCGCCATCTCTCGCAGATCACCGGGGTCGAAGCGGCCCAGGCACTCTTTCCAGAGCGCCTCCCGGCTCCCGCCGTCGCCCAGTTCCTCCCGCAGCCACTCTTCCCATTGCGTGTCCAGGAGAGGCCGGCGCGCGGAGCCTTCGTCCACCCGGAACAACGGATCGATCTCCGCCGCGCGGGAATACCGGCGCAAAAGATCGGCGCAAAAGGAGTGAATGGTCCCGACCATGACTTCATCCATCTGCCGCAGGGCGATGAGGGCGCGCCGGACGATCTCCTCATCGGCGATACCCTTCCGGGACCGTAAATGTTTTAACGATCGTGTTGCCTCGTCTTCCTTTGCCGGACCCGCCGATCCCCTTCCCGACGCGATCTGCAGGATCGACTCGAGGCGGCCGGAAAGCCGGTCGCGCATCTCCGCCGCGGCTTTCTCGGTGAAGGTGATCGCCACGATCGAGGTCAGTTCAAACCCTTCTCCCAGGCAGGCATTCAGGATCCGCTCGACCAGGAGGCTGGTCTTGCCGGTGCCGGCGCCGGCCGTCACCACCAGGTTGGCGCGGAAGTCGGTCACGGCGCGAAGCCGGCTCCCGGCGTCGGCGAGAACGGTCACGACACCTCCTCGGGGCCGAAGATCTTTCGGGTCGAACGCTTGGCCAGATCGTAGAAGGGGCGGAAATCGGCGGCGTCCTCGACCCGATCGGCGCTCGGCGCGTGATCCTTCCGGCAGGCCGGACGGAACGCGCACCAGTCGCAGTACCGCCCCGCGCGGAAGGGAAACAGGCCGCGGTCGATCATCGCCGACAGTTGCCAGATGGTGTCGCCGATCCCGCGCCAGAGATCGTCTCCAGCCGGATCGGCGGGCACCTGGATCTCCGGGGCGGTATCGGCGGGACTGTCCCCCGGATCGCCATTTTCCGGCCCGACCCCGAGGATCTGCGCCGAGCGCACCGACTCCCGGGAATATTTCTGCCGCGCCAGGAAGACGTAGATCGGCATCTGCACCTGGTTGCCCTTGAGAATTTCGGCGGGGTTCACCCGGGGCTTCAGGTTCCGGGAGGCCTTGTAATCGGCGATCCGGAGCAGATGGTCCGGCAACCGGTCGACCCGATCGAGTATCCCCTGTAGACCGAGCAGTCGGATCCGGTCGCGGGTGGGCAACGATACCTCCGCCTCGATCCTTTCCTCGGTAACGACCGATTCCACCTTTTCCCGCTCCATTCTCCGGAGATCAAAATCGAGGAACGATTCGATCGAGGCGTACCACTCCTTCTCGTAGATCGACCACAGGAGGGGAAACTGCGGCGCCAGACTCTCCCGGAGCGGGGCCAGCGCCTGGGGACCGGCCTCGCGCAGAATGGCCGCGGCCCTGCCGCGCACCTCCGGTCCGTCGGCGATCGGGAACCGGTTCTCTTCCACCAGGCGGCGGTAAACGATCTCGAGCACGGCGTGGATGGCGTCCCCAACCAATCTCTTGTCGATCGGTTCGGCCCGTTCCGGCTCCACCAGCTCTTCCACTCCCAGACCGTAACCGAAGAAATATTGCAGCGGGCACCGGCCCATCGTTCCGATCCGGCTGGCCGAAAGATATTTCCTGGCGGGAAGGATCTTCCCTATCGATCCGTCCCAGGCCAGGTCGCCGCCGCTCCACCGGTTCACCGCTCGGAGGTATTCGGCTCCCTGGGTAATCCCGCCGGTCAACCTCCCCATCCCTTCCATCTGGGTGAGAAGCCCGTCGACCGGATCGGCCGCACTGCCGGCCGCGAGAATCGCCGCCTCCTTCTCGTTCAAAAGACCGGTGCCGCCCCGGCCGGGATACAGTTCGAACCCCGCCCGGCTGGCGGGATCGGTAGGAATGATCCGAAGCGCCGGAAGGGTTTCGAGAAGGGCGGCCGCCTCGGCGCGGCCCGCCACGATGCGGGCGATCTCCCGCCAGACGGTGGAATGGGCCCTGGCCCGGCCGCCATCGTCCGCTCTCTGGAAGGAAAGGATCAGCCGGTCCCGCGCCGCCCCGAGGAGGAGGGCCAGGAGCAATCTGTCCTCTTCGCGAGCCGTCTCCTTCAAGGGGATCTGGATCCCGAATTTTTCCTGAAGCTTGCGCCGTTCGCCGTCCGGGAGATAGGGATCGGGATGGATCCGCCGCGGCCACTGGTCGTTCGACAATCCGATCAAGAACAGGATCCGGAACGATACGCCGCGGGCCTGCATGGCGTCGAGCACCGCCACCCCCTCCTCGGATGGGGAGGTCGGTTGATGGGCCGCCTCGGCGAGCAGGCAATCCAGCCGCTGGCGGGCCTGGTTCCGGTCGACGGTGGAAGCGGCACCGCCCGCGGCCCGCTCGCCGGCCTCCTGCGCCGCGAGGGTATCGAGAACGCCGGCGAGATCGTTTTCCGGTCCCGCCCCATCCCCGCCGAACCGGCGCAGCCAGGAGGAGGCGAGGCGCCGGAGGAACCGGG
>JAPUIV010000197.1 GCA_027296665.1 Acidobacteriota bacterium
TACAGGCCGCCGCGGAAACTCGGGCTGAACACAATGGTCCCGTCGGCGTTCCATGTCCCTCCCCTGCCTTCGGGAGCCGCGGTTAGGATCTGGGTTGGCCCTCCCCGGGAATCGATCCTCTTCAACTTGCCGTTCGCGAAAAAACCGACATGTCTGCTGTCCGGCGACCAGAAGGGGTAGTAAGCCCCGGTCGACTCCTGAACCCGGCGCGCTTTCAGGCTGTCCAGCGGTCGGATCCACAGGGAATCGGTCTCGTCCGCGTCCCTTCCGATGAACGCCAGGTGGGAGCCATCCGGCGAGAGAACAAGTCCCTGTCCCGACCGGAACATCACTTCGGGCGGCGCGATGATGGATGAGATGATCACCGGTGCGGTCCAGGTTTTTGCTTGTCGCCAGAGGACGGCGAAGGTCGCGGCCGCCGCCAGGGAGGCGATTGCGAGAAGCCAGAGCGTACGCTCCCTGGTCTTCCGGCGGCGTGACACCGGTGCCGGCACGCCCGCCTGGGAGCCGGCGTCGCGGATCCACTTCAGTTCCAGCAGGACATCGTGCATGGTCTGCCGCCGGTCGTCGGGATTCTTTTCCAGGCAGGTGCGGATCAGCCGGTCGAGGGCCGGCGGGGTCATCGGTGCCGCCGCGGCGAGCGGCCGCGGTTGCTCTTTCAGGATCGAGGCGACCAGGCTCGCCTGGGTCTTGCCCTCGAAGGCCCGCTTGCCGGTCGCCATCTCGTACAGCAGGATCCCGAACGCAAAGATGTCGCTGCGGGCGTCGGCTTCCCCGCCCTCCAGCTGCTCCGGGGCCATGTACTGGTAGGTGCCGACGATGGTCCCCTCTGCGGTCAGCGGGCTGTTGGCGGTGGCCGCCGCGGTCATCTCCGAAGCAGGGCCGGTCGCGGTGTTTTTCGCCAGGCCGAAATCGAGAAGCTTTGCTCCCGACTTGGTCAGCATGATATTGCCGGGTTTCAGGTCGCGGTGGATCAACCCCTGCCGGTGCGCCTTGTCGAGGGCGTCGGCGAGATCTACGGCGTGGCGGAGCAGTTCGTCGACCGGCAACGGTCCCTTTTCGAGGCGGGCCGACAGGGTCTCGCCGTCAAGGAATTCCATGACCAGGAAATCAATTCCTTCCTGATGACCGATGTCGTACACTGCGCAGATGTTCGGGTGGTTGAGCGACGAGGCGGCGCGGGCCTCGCGCTCGAAGCGCTGGCGCAGCGAGGAACTTTGCGAAAGGTGGGCCGGCAGGACCTTGATCGCGACGTCGCGCTCGAGGCGGAGGTCGCGAGCCCGGTAGACCTCGCCCATGCCGCCGGCGCCGGCCGGGTCGGTGATCTGGTAAGGACCGAGTTTCGTTCCGAACTTTAGTGCCATGGTCCGCAAAGACTACCAGAGAGTCTCGTCCCGCGAAAGGTGACCGTGTCCATCCAGGCCGGAGAATGGGAAACATTGATTCGGGGAGTGGGCTGTGATCCAGCATTTACGGGGCGTACGGGATGGGCTTTGCATCACAGGTGAAATGTGCTATAAAACTTGGCTGTCTTCGTGTCGGGAAAAAACCCTGATTTCGAACAATCTGATCCCTTAAGGAAGGCCCACATGCGCATCCTTCTCGTGAATCCGGAGTTTCCAAATTCCTACTGGAGCGGAAAATATTCCCTGCCGTTCTCCAGAAGAAAATCCCTCCTTCCCCCCCTGGGTTTGATCACCATCGCCGCCATGCTGCCGCGCGACTGGGAATGCCGGCTGGTCGACCTCAATCAGGACTCCCTCCCGGATGCGGATCTGAAGAACGCGGATCTCGTCATGCTGACCGGGATGCTGGTGCAGCGGCCTTCCCTGCACGAGGTCCTGGCCCGCTGCCGCCGGCTCGGTGTGAAGACCGTTGTGGGCGGGCCGTACGCCACCGCGCTACCGCAGGAACTGGAGGGGGCGGATCATGTGGTGGTGGGGGAGGCGGAGGAGATCATGGCCGACCTGACCCGGGACCTCGCCGCGGGCACGGCCGGGCACCTGTACCGGGAAAAGGGGAAACCCGACGTGGCCAGGAGCCCGTTGCCCCGGTACGATCTGTTGAAGGTCGAGTCCTATCATCAGCTGTCGCTGCAATATTCGCGGGGATGCCCCTTCAGTTGCGAATTCTGCGACATCATTGTGATGTACGGCCAGAAGCCCCGGACCAAAACTGCGGGCCAGGTGATCCGGGAACTCGAGGCGATCCAGTCGATCGGATTCCGGGGGGACGTGTTCTTCGTGGACGACAATTTTATCGGCAACAAGAGGGCCGTGAAGGAGATGCTGCCGGAGCTCGCCGAATGGCGCAATCGGACCCGGGCACCGTTGGAATTCTACACCGAAGCCTCCATGAACATTGCGGACGACACCCGCCTGGTCAATATGATGACCCACGCGGGATTCACCGCCGTTTTCATCGGCATCGAAAGTCCCTCGCCAGAGGCCCTCCGGGAGACCCGGAAACTACAGAACCTGAAACGGAACATGGTGGAACAGGTTCATTCCCTCAAGGAAAAAGGGCTCGATGTCTGGGCCGGGTTCATTCTTGGTTTCGACTGTGATGGGCCGGACAGCTTCGACAATATGATCCGTTTCGTACAGGATGCGGCGATTCCCTATGCCATGGTCGGCATGCTGAGTGCCCTGCCCAACACGCCGCTGTACAAGCGGCTGGAGAAGGAGGGAAGGCTCCGCCCCGACACGGTGGGAGACCAGTTTGGACTCAGCAACGTGATCACCAAGCTGCCGGCCTCCCAGATGGTGGCGGGATACAGCCGGGTCCTCGAGACCCTGTATCAACCGGAAAACTTCTTCCAGCGTTGCCGCGAGAACATCACCCGATGGAAAGCGGCGCCGGGATCCAGGCGGCCCATCTTCGGGAAAGATCTGCTGTCCGCCCTCCGGGCCATGCGCGGGCAGGGGATCGCCAGTCCCTATCGCAAGGCCTACTGGAAGTTTCTCGGCTGGGTGCTGAAGAACTATCCGGAGAAGATCGGCAAGGCCCTCGCCACCGCTGCGGCCGGCCACCACTACATCACCTACACCAGGAAGGTGGTGGTTCCCGACCTGAAGAAGAAGGCTGCCTCCATGGCCGCCGTCCCGCAGGCGGCCTCGATCGCGGGGGCGGAACCTGTGGTGCTATCGGGCTAGAAATTCACCACCAGCGATGTGGTGAAGATGGTGTCGACCTCGTCGAGCTGGACGAAAACGCTGCCGGTCTGGACGCCCAGAACGTCGAACAGAGGAATCTTCTCGAAGGCGGGTTGGTTGTCGAACAGCACCCGCAGGCTCACCTCTAGGGCGGTCTTCCCGGTCATTTTCACCGAAAAAGAGTTGGTTATTTCGGCCCGGAGATCGTCGGTCTCTTCCAGGTTCCCGTCCAACCTGACAATATTCGAATAGGACATAGCCTCCCCGATCCCGATCCGGAAATTGCTGGTGAGCCGGAATCCGGAATAGGTGCCGTCAACTCCGGGCGCCTCGGCCACATCCTCCTGATCGGTAAATGTTGCGGCGTATTCCGTCCGGAATTGCAACCTTTCCCGGTCGAACCAGCGGGTGCCCAGGCCGCCGGAATAACTGTACCGGTTCTCGATCCCCGAAAACCGGTTGCGCTCCCACCCGATTGAGGTGGTCCAGTAGGAGCGACCGGAGATCTTTCCGTCTAGTTTTCCCCGCAGGTAATAGTTCTCCGCGGAGGTCTCCCTGGGAGGCTCCATGACAGTAAAGTTTTCGCGAGTACCCTCGGCGGATCTCCCTCCGGTCACCGATTCGGAACGAACCGCATTCGCCTCGACCGTCAACTCATGCCGTTCCCATGCCTTCGTCAACTTGTCCTGAAACCCCACGGTCTGCGCGTCGGAATTCCCGGATGTCGCCACCCAGCTGAAATGAGCGGTGTTGGACCAGGTCGATTCTTGTTCCTGGGCAGGGGAGAGAGGAATGGTCACCGCGATCAACAGCGGGAAGAACAACAATCTCCTATCAATTCTCAGGACACCACCTCGACCCCTTTCCAGAAGGCCACGTGATCTTTGATCTCCGCGGCAGCCGGCTTGGGCTCTGGATAGGTCCAGGCAGAATCGTTGTTCCGATCGTTTCCCACTGAGATATGGAAATAGGAGGCGACGCCCTTCCATGGGCAGGTGGTCTTGGTGTCGCTCCGGACGAAGAATTCCCTGCGGATCGAATCCGGAGGGAAGTAGTGGTTCCCCTCGATGACGATGGTCCTGCCGCTTTCCGCAAGAATTTGATCCTTCCAGATTGCTTTCATCATTGCTTTCATTGATCCATTCTTCTTTCCTTGAAACCGATCCCGGACCATTCTGAAGAAATCGGGATACGATATCAAGGATCGGTTACTCTCCTCGATTTTTTCTGGTAATCTTCCGTTCCCGCCGATGTATGATTTGAATGGGAAACATTAAAAGGTTATGTGTCCAGTTTGCCGGGAACCGATGGTGGCATTCGAACTTGCAGGGGTAGAGGTCGACCGCTGCGTCGTTTGTGGCGGGACCTGGCTCGACGCCGGGGAACTGGAGATGATCGCCGGGCTTTCCGGTGTGGAGGTGGACGGCCTGGTCCGGGCACTGGCGGATGCGAAGTCGGCGCGGGGCGGCCGGCGGGGAGAGGGGTGGCAATCCTTCCGTTGCCGTTGCGGGAAGGTGCACCAACTCAGTCCCGGATTTCATCTTTCCTCCATGGTATGCAGAAGTTGCCGGACCAAGATAAAAATCCTGGATCGGTGAGAGGTATCGCGGCGGTATATACTGGCCGGAATTCGGGAAGGACGTCCGGAGCGTTTTGAAAGGAAGCCGAATGCTGCAGGTGAAACGGCAGGATCTGGGCGCGCATTTTCTTCTGGTGGCGGCC
>JAPUIV010000198.1 GCA_027296665.1 Acidobacteriota bacterium
ATCGTGCAAAACGAAATCTCCGGGTACATCGTCCATCAGCGCGATTTCCAGGCGCTGAGTGATCGTATCATCTCTCTCCTGGAAAGCGAGCACCTACGCAGGTGCATCGGGGAGAACGCCCGGAGGATTGTCGAGCAGCAATACAACCCGGTCATCATGACTCGCGCCCACTTGCGTGTGTACTCGAAGGCACTGGCGGAAAAACGAGATGAAAAAAGCAGCAGAAAGGCCCATCCCATGAAAAAGCCCGTGAGAGACGGACGAACAAGCAGCAACGGTAGTTTGATCAAAGGTTCCGTCGACACTGTGTAGAGAGCGCAACGAATATAGAGTGAAGGGGGTGGCCCGCAAACCTGTTGGTCCTTTTCGCTCGCCTTCCCGATGTTACCGGATTACCAGATCCCCACGATCAAGTCTTTTCCCCGGGATCGTTGGCTGTGAAGTTTTTGATCACCTGGCCGTTTATTTTGGAATTCGGCACCAGGATCCTCACCTTGTCCGGAGAACGCAAAGTGGTCAAGAAGACCCCGATTTCCATCACGGTTCCCCCAGCCCCCCCGGCCTCCACCCGGTCACCGACCTTGAAGGGGCGGAACACCATCAACATAACGCCGGCGGCGAAATTGGACAGGGTTCCCTGCATGGCTAAGCCGACGGCAAAGCCTGCAGCACCGAGGACCGCGATGAACGAGGTCGTCTCGATGCCGAAAAGCCTCAGGACGGCCAAGACTACGAAGGCAAGAAGACCATAGTACACAGACCCGGAAATAAACGGGATGAGGGTGGATTCCAGCTTGGAACGGGTCAATGCCTTGTTGACCCAGGATCGGACCATTCCGGCAACTATCCGGCCGATAATCAAAACGGTCAGGGCGCCCAACACCCGCAAACCATAGGTGGATAAATTCGCCGCTAACCCCTCGAGAAACTCTTGCTGATTGAACCCCATGGCTTCTCCCACGATAAACCTCCTTGGTAAGACCTGAATGGCCTCAATTTTCTCAACTTACCACACGATGCCCTGAGGGGTCTCCCTCCCAAAAACCTCATCCGTCAATCTTTTCCACCAAGGCTCTCGTTTTGGAATCAAGTTTCGGTCCGGCCAGGAACCCTCGGAAGACGGGCAAGAAAATCAATCCACCCATCTGATTCCCCTTCCCCTTATTCGACCACGAAAGTAATCCCCGCTTTCTTCCCAAGCCTGTGCCGTTTCATTCTCCTCTGAAGGTCCAAAGTCTGCTGCCGAAGGGATAAAGTTTCTAAATCCAGTCGATTCCGCTTTCTGAAAAAATCCCAAGAAAACAGAAAAACGAACCTCGGAAGGCTAAATTTCACTTCCCTCGACTACAATAATGATAGGTGAGCTGTCCGAAAAAATACCCCAAGGAAGCTACGGAAACCAAGGCTGGCTTGGCGGATGGATTTTTCGGGAGGGACACCCCCTAAAGTACTTGACATTCCAGTGACTTGAAGGTCAATAATAAAGGAGTAGCTCTGGACTAGGGGACATTTCCTGATGGGTACGAATCGGATCGTGCATGCGGTCTAGAAATATGAAAGGAGAAAGAAAGTGAACCGAATACTGAAAGTGACACTGTTCGCTACCATGGTGGTTGGCATTGGAGCAGCTTCCGGGTATCTGGCCCCATTCGCCGAGGAGAAAAAGACGGAAGCTACAAAAACTATCCTAGTTTCGACGTTGGATAGCTCCTCCATTTGGAAAGCTAAGATTGGTGGAGGCTGCACTGGGGGTGAGGGGCTCTGCTGCCTGAAGCGTCTTGAGGGCCATCTCAAGGAAGTGAAAAACATCGAAAAGTTTGAGACGGATAAGACGAGTGGTTTCGTGACACTAACGATCAAAAAGGGTGAAGAAGTGAAGGTGAAGGAGCTTCAAAAGGCCTTGGGTGACCACTGGCCCATCAAGTCCATAGAGAGGAAAGAGAAAAAAGGATAGGTTAGCCAAGGAGCGGGAGGCGGGTACGGCTGTCCTCCAAGCGAAAAATGTACGTTGCAGGCGAGGCCCAAGCCCGAGGAGTTTGGATCTCCTATCCGTCTTTTGGACGCCAAACCCTAACACGGCAAATTCCGCACCGACTCCTGCAAATCCTCATCACTCGGATGCGTATAGGTCGTTGTCGTGGCGAGGTGGCTGTGGCGGGCGAACTGTTGCGTGAGGAGCAGATCCCGAGTCGCCCGGTAGAGATTTGTCACTGATGTGTGACGCAACGAGTGGAACCCGAAGTACCGATCGAATCTGGCTTTTTCCTGCCAATCCTTGAGGGCGTACTGCGCCCGCCGTTTTTATAACCGGGTCCCCCGGATCGTGGAGAATAGCGGATCCTCCGGTTCCCTCCCCTCTCCCCTTCTCTTTTTCCAGGCCAGGTAGCGTCGGAGCTTCGCGGCCAACTTTGGCCCCAAGAACACCTCCTGTTGTTCCCGAAAAATCCGTCCGACCTAAATTCATTCCCGTAAAACCTCTTTGGCCCGAGGTATCCCTTCCTAATTTTCTCCTGATGCACACCTTCAGACGGTAGTTTTCCCTATTCCACAAATAATTGAGGATCCAGGCAGACCAGTCCCTTATTCACAGCCCAACTTTCCGCCTTCCGAATGGGGATTTACGCGACCCGCTTGTACCGATGATGAAGTCCACCGACCATCGGGATGGCGATTACGGGACCTTTTTCTGGAGATTTGATTTTCGGTTGAATCGGTGAATTCCTATGAAAGGCCCATTCCAACCCCCGCTGAGTTATAATAAGGAAAGTTTTTCGACCCGAGAGAGCATGTTCAGGGAAGCCTTGAAAGACAAGCCTGACTTTGCGGATGGAATTTTCGGGAGGGAAAGGTGGTAATATTAAAAACCCCATTGCTGAGCCTGAAAAGATGACCTGGATCAAAAAACGAAACGAGGTTGTCAACGATATTTCAAACAATTTCAGGAAAGGGACAACCCATGCCAAACAAACCAAGCGAGATGGAAGAGGAATATTATGCGAGGCTGGAATTCGAAAGGAGGAAGAAGCAGGAAGCTGAGAAACAGGCCAGGATCGTTGAAGAAGAAAAGAATAAGCTGAAAGAGCTACATTACATGGCTTGTCCCAAATGCGGCATGAAATTGATAGAAATCGACTACAAGGGGATTGCCGTTGACAAATGTTCGGTGTGCGAAGGCGTCTGGCTCGACGCCGGCGAGCTGGAAGCGATTGCCCGGTTGGAAAAAGGAATATTGGATAAATGGTTCAGAGTTTTCAAACGATGAACCGGCTTGAGGGTGACCTGCCCCCAATTGTTGTACCTGTCGTTCCCGAAAAACCCATCCGGCCCAAATTCATTCCCGTAGAATCACTTTCACTCGAGAAAAACCCTTCCAATTCTTCCCTTGTGAACATCTTCCGGCCGTAGTTTCCTCTATTCCCCAAATAATCGAGGATCCAGCCAGACCAATCCCTCAATCACCGCCTAACTTTCCGGCGTCCCCTTTGGGGATTTACGCAGCCCGCTTGTATCGGTGGTGCAATCCACCGACCATTGGGATTGCGATTACGGGACCCTTTTTCGGGAGATTCGATTTCCCGTGGAATCGGTGAGTTCTTCTGAAGGGATAAATGCGTGCGGGAGTTATTGTAATAACCGATGTATTCCTTCAAGATTCGACGTAGATGCCGTTCTCCCAACAGGATCACATGATCCAGGCATTCCCGCCGGATGGAACCTATCACCCTCTCCACGTAAGGATTCTGCCAGGGAGATTTCCGGGCGATGATGACCTCCTGGATTCCCATTCCCTTCACCCGTCTTCGAAAGAAAGTTCCATAGATAGCATCCCGATCACGAACCAAATACTTCGGAACGCTTCCATCGCCCGGGAAATCTTCAATGACCTGCTGCGCGGTCCATTCTGAGGTCGGATTCGGCGTGACGTTGAAGTGAACAATCCGTCTCCGGTCATGGGACAGGACCAGGAAACAGACCAACAATCGATAATGGATGGTGAAAATCAGAAAGAAGTCACAGGCGGCAGTTTGGCGCATGTGGTTGCTCAGAAAGGTCCGCCAGCTCTGGGAGGGTGGACGCGGGGTTTGTTTTTTCATGTATTTGGAAACGGTGGATTCGGCCACATCGTGACCCAGAAGGCGAAGTTCAGATTGAATCCTCGGTGCTCTCCAAAGCAGGTTTTCTCGGGACAACCGGCGGATCAAGTGAATGATTTCCAACGGCACCCTTGGTCGCCCCCTGCGGCTAGCATATGACTTCCATCGCCAGTAGTATTTGAATCCCTGCCGGTGCCACCGAACGACGGTCTCGGGCTTCACGAGGAGAATATGCCTCCGCCAATCTCTCCAAAACCGGGCGAGGAAAACCCAGAAGATTCGATCTTTCCAGTGAAGCCTCGGGCGTTTCAGGTTCCTCTGAAGGACCAGGATTTGCTGCCGAAGCGATAAATTCTCCAAAACCAGCTGGTTACGATCCCAAATGAAACCTCGGAAGGACAAAAGTATGCTCCTCAGAAGGCCCATTCCCACCCCCGGTGAGTTATAATAAGGAACGTTTTTCGACGCGAGAGAGTATGTTCAGGAAAGCCTTGAAAGGCAAGCCTGGCTTGACGGATGGAATTTCCAGGAGGGACATCCCGTTTCTTTCCCAGAAAACAATGCGGGAGGAAATCGGATGAGTGCAATTTCCAACGCTTCGAGGATTCTGGTCCTGATCGGCGTTCTCTTCGTGTGCCTTTCCGTGGCCGGAGTCCTGGTCGGGTTCGTCGGAGATGGTCATGGTCCGGCTCCCGCTCCCGAAGAACAGGATGGGCCGGTGGAGAAAGAGAACCCCGCGGAACAAGCAAAATTTTTTCTCGTAATCCTAGGGGTCTGTTCATTGGAAACACTGGTCCTGGCCTATCCGATTCTCCGTTCCCGGTGGTCCGCCTGGAGGCTCACTGGAGCCGTGTTCCTCGCCGTGTTCGGGGTAGAGTTCTTTCTGCCACAGATGGAAGCGGTCTTCTTCGGGGTTCTCTCCGGAAACCTGGTCACCAGAGTCCTCTTGATGGGCACCATCATGGCGGCCCTCTTTTCCCCCCTGGCCGTCTGGATCCTGGGACGGTGGAAACCGACCGTAACTGACCTCCCCCTGTCCGTCAGGATGTCAACTCCAGAATGGATCTGGAAACTCGCCGCGATCGCGGTCATCTATCTCTTTCTGTACACCACCTTCGGTGCCTTCATCGCCTGGAGAAGCCCGGAGGTTCGGAGCTACTACATCGGACTATCCAGCGGAACCGCTTTCGAGCACGGCCTTTCCCTTCTGATTCCTTTTCAGATCCTCCGGGGACTCCTGTGGGTGGTCGTGGCCCTTCCCGTCCTTCGCATGATGCGCGGACGGTTTTGGGAATCAGGACTGGCGGTGGGCCTGCTCTTCGCCGTCTTGATGAACGCCCAACTGCTGTTACCCAATCCATACATGCCGGAGGGGGTTCGTTGGTTACATCTCATCGAGACCGCGCCGTCCAATTTCCTCCTCGGATGGTGTATCGCCTGGCTCTTCTATCGACATCACGCATCCTTCCGGGACCTGTTCCGAGGCAAGGAACGATGCCTGGAACCGACCTGAGACCGGAACTGAATTGACAACGGGCGGAGGATGGAGATTGTGAGGGAACGGTTCCCATGAATCATGTGGGAATCCTTGCAAGGCAGCCTGGCTTGCCGGATGGAATTTTCGGGAGGGACAGCTTGAAATATCGTATCATCAATGAGAACCCGAAGAACGGGAAGGGAAGGTAGGTTGCGCCTGGTTCGGATCGGCATCACCCTGGGAGCGCTGTTTCTCGGATTTCTCGCCCTCGTGTGGGTCTTCCAGCGCCACCTGATCTACATCCCCAGCGGGGAGATCCTCCCGCCGTCCCCGGGCTTCCCGGCCGGCCTGGAGGAGGTGAGTCTCGAGACCGAGGACGGATTGCGTCTCGGGGCCTGGTTCATCCCCCCGGCGGGGAAGCTGCCCGTCCCCGCCGTCCTGGTCCTCAACGGCAACGCCGGGAATCGATCCTACCGTTCCCTCCTGGCGGAAGCGTTGTCCCGGGCCGGGCTTGCCGTTCTCCTGTTCGACTACCGCGGTTACGGCGGCAATCCAGGCTCTCCTTCCGAAACCGGCCTGTCCTTGGATGCCCGCGCCGCCCGGAGGTATCTCGCGGGACGCCCGGACGTGGACGCCTCGCGGATGGTCTATTTCGGAGAATCCCTGGGGGCCGCCGTGGCGTTGGCTCTCGCGGAGAAATACCCTCCCGCGGCCCTCGTTTTGCGGTCCCCCTTCACCTCCATGGTCGACATCGGTCGGCTGCATTACCCTTTCCTTCCGGTCCGCCTCCTCCTGAAGGACCACTACCCCAGCCTGGAACGGATCGCCAGGATCCGTTGCCCGATCCTGATCCTCGCCGGGGATCGGGACCGCATAATTCCGATTCGGCAGAGTCGGAAACTTTTCGAAGCCGCCCAGGAGCCAAAACGTTTCTCCGTGATCCCGGGCGCCGACCACAACGATTGGGACCTCCTCGCCGGCGACCTTCTCCTCCAGGATTTGTTGGACTTTCTTGAGGCATCGATCGGTCCCTGGACCTCTGAGGGTCCGCAGCCCGGAAAAGAACCCCGGGACCCGGGAAACGCCGCCGGAGGTCCTCCGAAGGGAAATGATCCTGGAAAGGCCCATTCCAACCCCCGCTGAGTTATAATGATGCAAGTTTTTCGAA
>JAPUIV010000199.1 GCA_027296665.1 Acidobacteriota bacterium
AACGACTTCCCCTTCCGCCCTGTACGCTTTGCTGCCGCAGACCGGGCAGTTACGGGGCATCTGGAAGGGTCTGGCGCCTTCGGCCCGTTCCGCCAGGATCACCTTCACGACCTTCGGAATGACGTCACCCCCCTTCTCGATGATGACGCGATCCCCCTGGCGGATATCCTTTCTGCGGACCTCCTCCTCGTTGTGCAGGGTGGCCCTGGAAATGAGCGAACCGCCGACCCGGATCGGTTCCAGCTCCGCAACCGGAGTCAACGCCCCCGTGCGGCCAACCTGGACGGTGATGTCGCGCACCCGGGTGCTCCCCTGTTCGGCCGGAAACTTGAAGGCGGTCGCCCACCGCGGGGCGCGAGCCGTCGCCCCGGCCCGCTGCTGGAGGGCAAGAGAGTCGACCTTCACGACGACTCCGTCGGTGTCATAGGTAAGACGGGACCTTCCTTCCCGCCACTTCTCGCAATAGGAGATTACCTCCGCCAGGGAACCGCAGCGGGCGGTGTGCCGATTCGTTCGCAGGCCGAACCCGCGCAAGCGGCGCAACGATTCCCAATGGGTGGCCGGAAGGTCATCACCGCACCGGGTGAGGGAATAGCAAAACATATTCAGGTTCCGGGAGGAAGCGACCTTGGGATCCAGGAGTCGCAGGGAGCCCGCGGCCGCATTGCGGGGGTTCGCGAAGACCGGTTCTCCCGTCTCGAGCCGGCGGTTGTTCAGACTCTCGAACTCCTCGCGGTCGAGATATACCTCGCCGCGGGCCTCCAGGTTTGGAACCGGCTCGAGCAGCCGCAACGGGATCGACCGGATCGTGCGGATATTGGCGGTCACATCCTCACCGGCGAATCCGTCCCCCCGGGTGATTCCCTTAACCAGCCGCCCCTTTTCGTAGATCAAGGAAATAGATACACCGTCGATCTTGAGTTCCGCCACATACTCGACTACTTTTCGGGCCAGAAGTTTCCGGACCCTCGCGTCGAACTCCTTCAACTCCTCCACCTCATAGGAATTGTCCAGGCTCAGCATCGGGATCGAGTGTGGAACGGAGGAGAACCCGTCGACCGGTTTCGCTCCAACCCTCTGGGTGGGAGAGTCGGGAATCACCAGTTCCGGATGCACCTCCTCCAGGGCCCGAAGTTCCCGCTCCAGATCGTCGTATTCGGCGTCGGAGATTTCGGGATCATTTTCGACGTAATACCGCTTGCGGTGATGGAGGATCAACCCGCGCAACTCCGAAAGCCTGGCGGTCAACGCCGCGCCGACGCGATCCTGTTTTTTCTTTTGACCTGTTCCCGAACCCATTTATTGCTTGGCTACCGCGGCCGACCCCAGGAGTCCTGCCTCTTGAACCTGATTCTTGGAGGAATCGATACCGAATTTCGTCCTTGGCAGGATCAGGGTAAAACATGCGCCTTCGCCGGGAAGCGTCTCGACTTCGATCGATCCGCCATGATTTTCCAGGATCCTTCTCGCGATCGGAAGACCCATTCCCGTTCCACCCCCCTTGGTGGAATAGAAGATCTGGAAGACCTTGTTCAGATCTCCCGGGGTGATTCCCGGCCCGTTGTCCCGGACGGCGATCCGGACCTCGCCGCGGCCCCGGACCGAGGTGGAAACATCGATCCGGCCGCCCGCCGGCAGAACGTGCTTGGCGTTCAAAAGAACGTTCATCAAAGCTTGCCGGATCTGTCGATCATCCATCGGGATCGCAGGAATCACAGGAGCAAAATCGCGGTGCACCTCGATCCTTCCCGATTCCAGGTCTGCCTTCATGAAATCGAGGGTGTCACCCACGATCCGGTTGACATTCGAAGGGAGGAACTTGGGCTTGGTCGGCCGGGCGTAATCGAGAAACTGGGTGACGAGCAAGTTGAGCCGCTGCACTTCGCCCAACGCGCTATCGATCATCGAACGGACCTCGCCCCGGTTTGAGCCGCGGAAGAAGCCGATCTCCTCTTCGAGCATCTGGAGATTCATCGCCATGGCATTCAAGGGGTTGCGGATCTCGTGGGCCAGCCCGGAAGCCAGGGAACCGACATAGGCCAAGCGGTCGGCCATCTGCGCCTCCGCCTCCATGCGCCGGCTTTTCCGGATCAAGCGAAGCACGTACAGAAAGGTGAAACAGAGGAGGAGCAGGGTCATTAACGAACCTTTCCAGAACAGATCCCATAGGTTGTCCTGGTACTGGTCAATCCGTTCCTTGATCGCCACTCCCATCAGGCTTGAAAAATCGGTGCTCGCCGGGTTGATCAGCGGCGGACGGGAGACCTCCTCTTCCCATTGCCATTTCCGGAGCACACGGTACCTGGAAGGGACCGGACCGGAAGTTTTCTGGGCAATCACGTTTCCCTGGTCATCGAGAAATTCCACCTTCCTGAATTGGACGTACCGGGCGCGGTTGGTGGCCGGGTCATGAACAATCATCTCCACCAATTGTTCGCGCTTCTTGGAGACCTGGAATTTCGGCCCTTCCAGGAGCAGCCAGTTTTGCACTTCCTCGGCGATTTCCTTCGCAGCGACCTGGAATTCCTGGCTCGGGTCCTTCCCGACTTCCTGGTTCAGAACCTGGTAGGTGAGGTAGCCGATGACGGCCAGATCAGCGACAAAGAGACTTCCGAAAAAGATCGACGCGAACAGAAGGCTGCGCCGGTACACCGGCTTCGATTTGATGATGATCTGATCGGGCACGATATCGGTCCGGCACCCCCGGTTCGAAGGTGGAAAACGGGGCCAGTTCTAGGGATCGGAAAAAGGTCCTTAAATACTGATCATAACAAAGAGGGGACCAAGTGTCAATGAAAGGAATCATGTAAGTATATTGTACTCAACGAGTTGTACCAAACCTGCGGGGTTCCGTCCGGTACGCGGGCCAGGATCCGCAGCGACAGGCTCCCTCCGATTGACACCCCTGGAAGGCGCATGCTAGGATCCCGCGGCAACCCGTTGCTCTTGTATCAAAAGCAGCGCACGGAAAATCGGCATTGATTCGTGCATCACCCGATCGGCTGGCGGGGGGGATTCCGTCGGAACGCTCCCCGAGGGGAAGATTGCGGCCGGGATTCGGGATGCAGTTTGGAGATGATCATCACCATGCGAAAAGCGCCCATGCTCGTCGGAATTCTTCTGGTCTTCGGGTTCCTTTCCGCCGATTCCCTGGCCCAGCTTCGCAAGAAAAACTGGGAAATCGGTGGTTATGTTGGCCAGGCATTTTATGCGACGGAACTGGAACTGAACGACGAGAACCTGTTCGGCCTTCGAGTCGCTTACAGCATCACCAAGTGGCTGGGAGTCGAAGTCAGCTTTGACAGATCCTCGACCGAGGTCGATACCGCCGGCAGCACCCTGCTCAGCCTGGGCCCCCTTCCGGGAGAAGAATTTTCCATGGACGTTGACACCTTCAAGGTTGATTTCGTGATCAATGCCGCTTCCGGCCACAGGCGCTGGAGGGGATACGCCTTGGTCGGTCTAGGAAGGATCGAGTTCAACGAGAACCAGGATTTTATCCCGGGGGTGGTTCAGCCTGGCAATACGAGTTCGAGCATCTTCGATATCGGCGGAGGCGCCAGGTGGTTCCTCACCGATCTGATCTCCTTCCGCGCCGACCTCCGGCTCGAATACGCCCTCGGGGATGCCTTCTCCAACCTCAAACCGACCGTTGGCGTGAGCTTCCATCTCGGCGGTGAGGGTGCCCGCGACCTTGACGCGGACGGCGTCTCCGACGTCAAGGATGAGTGCGCCGATACCCCCTCCGGCGCCACGGTTGACATTCATGGCTGCACGAGCGATTCCGACAACGACGAGGCCCTCGACGGGCTCGATCAATGCCCGGGAACCCCTGAAGGCTGGCCGGTGGATGACGTCGGGTGTCCGACCGACGCCGATGGCGACGAGGTGCCGGACGGCGCCGATCAATGCGCCGATACCCCGGAGGGTGCCCGGGTGGATGACCAGGGCTGTCCTCTCGATACCGACAAGGATGAAATCTTTGACGGTCTCGACGAGTGCGAAGGCACCATCGAGGGGGCGGTGGTCGACGGGGTCGGTTGCCCGATCGACTCCGACAAGGACGGCGTATTCGACGGTATCGACCAGTGCGAGGACACGCCGACGAGGGTTGTGGTCGACACGGTAGGTTGCCCCGTCGACTCGGACAAGGACGGAATCTTCGACGGATTGGATCAGTGCCCTGGATCCGTTCCCGGCACCCGCGTCGACGAGACCGGTTGTCCCAGGATCCGGCCTGCCGTCGGCGAAAAACTGATCCTGGAGGGGGTCGTGTTCGATCCCGGCAGCGATATCCTCGCCCGGGATTCCTACCCGGTTCTCGATGAGGTTCTCATCACCATGCAGTACTACGACGACTGGAAATTCGAAATCCAGGGTCATACCGACAGCGACGGGATGGTGGATGCGAACCAGAGCCTCTCCGACCGGCGGGCTCGGTCGATCCTGCGATGGTTCCTCGACAACGGAATCGATCCGGAACGGCTTACCAGCAAGGGATTCGGCGAATCGACCCCCTTGACCGACAATTTGACCGACATCGGCAAGACCAGAAATCGCCGGGTGGAATTATTGAGGACCCAATAGGGTTCCGCCACCCGGATCATAAAGGAGGGCAAGGTAATGAAAGCGATTCGATGGTTCATGGGACTCGCGGCGGTTGTTGCCGTCGCCGGCCTCATCGCGGGACCGGTAGGGGCCACGGAAGAAGCGGCCAAAAAGGATGAGGCGGCCGGGATGGAAGCAATGATGGCGGAATACACCACGCTGGCCGCACCCAATGAACATCATGCCCATCTGAAAAACCTGGTGGGAAACTGGAAGGCCGAGACGAAATTCTGGGCCCAGCCGGGGGCCCAGCCGCAAGTATCCACCGGGAAGGCGCAGTTTGAAATGGTTCTCGGCGGCCGGTTCCTGAAAACCAGCTACACGGGAGAGTTCATGGGGAATTCTTTCGAGGGAATCGGATACAGCGGGTTCGACCGCCTCCAGGGGAAACATATCGACTTCTGGATGGATACCATGGGAACATCCGTCATGAAAAGCGAGGGACACTGCGAGGAGGACGGGAAGATCGTTACCCTTGCCGGCCAAATCCAGGATCCGACCGGAAAAACAATGACCATGAAAACCGTATCCAGGGTGGTCAGCGACAACACGATCGTCTTCGAGATGTACGGCCCCGACACCACCGGTAAGGAATTCAAGACCATGGAGATCACTTACACCAGGTGATCTACCCCCATCCTGAGAATGGAAAAAAGGCGGCCGGATGGCCGCCTTTTTTTTCCCCGGATCGATACCGTTACGGTCAGGGTCCCTCTACCTCGAGCACCACCGCGTTCGTGAAGGAGACGTAGGAGTTGTCCCATTTCCGGAATCCCGCCTTACCTTCGGTGAATTCATCGTCGTCGAACTCCAACACCTGGCCGTCAACCACCTTCCGGACCAGGAAGGAATCCGGGCTCCCCCCCGGATCATATTGAAAGAGGTAGCCGTTCAATTTCTTTGCCCCGGTGATTCGATAGAAGATGCCATATCCCTTCCCCTTCTCCAGGGTCGCTGTTACCTGTATCTCCATATCGGTCCAGCTAGCGTCGCCGAACAGGATTCGATGTTCCCCTTTCTTTTTGGTCACCAGATCCCCGTCTTCAATCTCCCACTTACCTTTGAGAGGAGTCAGATTTTCCAGACTTTCGAAATCATCGGAAAAGAGTAAGAGGGGATCATCGGGGGCCGGGGCGGGGTTCCCGTCTTCAGCCGGCCCATGCGGAAACCGAACGATCGGAGGGACCCGGACATCTCCATGGCGCGGGATCGGCGGCGGCGCAACCCCGGCCAGGGCATGGCAAGGCCCCTTCTCGGCCTGAAATTTTCAGGTCGGATACAAACAGGGGAGGTGAAATTCCATTTATGTTGGCAATATGTGGGAGTCAAGCAAGACCCTCCGGACCGGGGTAGCACCATGAGGTCCGAATCTAGCCAGAATTCCCAGGCGAATCTGTTATAAAAGAGGAGATGGAACTCGACAAGAAATTGTGTTACCGGGCCGTCCTCAGCCGGGACCGCCGCTTCGATGGAAAGTTCTTCACCGCGGTCCTGACTACCGGCATCTACTGCCGCCCCATCTGTCCCGCCACTCACCTGTTTGACCCGCATTCCGGGAATCGGTGGGTGGACCGCTCATTACATCGCAATGCGGGCACTCGGAGAGCCCGATGCCTTTCCCGCCGCCGACCTCGGCCTGCGCCGGGCCCTGAAGACCCGAGCACGTCTTCCTTCCGCCCGGGAGTTGTGGAAACGGGCGGAACCCTGGCGTCCCTGGCGGGCGTACGCCGCCTTTTTCCTCTGGACGCAGGAGATCCGGCGCCATGAAGAAAGAAGAGAAACGGAAAATGCTTGAAATGGTCGAGAAAGAATACGGCCTGGGAAAACTCTTCCTGGTATTTCGTGATGGAAGATTGTGCGCCCTGGAATTCGGCGATCCCGGGCCGGGCAAATTGGCGGCCTTGCATCACCGGTTCGGTGAACGGGAGCTCCGGCCGGGGCCCGGAAACCCGGCAATCCTGGACCGGCTCGACGCCTACTTCGCGGGGGATCTGCGCGCCATCGACCCGATCCCGGTCGACTCGTGGGGAACCTCATTCCAGCAACGGGTCTGGGGGGAGCTACGGAAAATTCCTCCGGGCCGAACCATCTCCTATCTGGATCTGGCCCGAGCCATCGATCGGCCCGGAGCGGTTCGAGCCGTGGGCCGGGCCAACGGGGCAAATCCGGTCTCGATCGTGGTCCCTTGCCATCGGGTGATCGCCAGCGATGGGAGTATGTGCGGATATGGGGGCGGGATCGAACGCAAGCGATGGCTGCTCGGCCACGAGGCCGGAATCTGACTAATCAGGATCGGGCACCGCCTCCCCCCGGACGATTCCCACGCGACGAACCGATCGGTTCAGATATTTCCGGATCACATCGAAGACTTTTTCAGAGGTCACCGCCCCGATCTTCTCCTGGTAGGCCTCCACCTCGCGGTAGCCGAGCCCCTGGACTTCCGCCTCCGAAAGGGCCGCCGCCCGCGCGGAACTACCCTGCAGCCCGACAAGGTAGGAACCCTGCAGGAATTGAATCGAACGGCGAACCTCCTCCTCGGCCGGTCCCTCCTTCCGGAGTTTCCCGATCTCCTGCATCAGGACACGCAGGGCCACCTTTTCATTTTCCGGCGATGTCGCCATGTATACCAGAAAGGCGCCCGCCCCCCGCGCCTGGAAGTTCATCGAACTGACGGTATAGGCAAGTCCCCGCCGGGAGCGGATTTCCCGGAAAAAACGCCCCCCCAGGCCGGAGGTCAATCCCTGCAAAACCAGGAGAGGAAACCGGTCCTCATGGCCGAGAGGAGGTACAGGAAAACCGACAATCTGGGCAGTCTGGCTTCTTCGCCTCCGGAGGCTCCTGGTCTTCGAACCGGCAGGGTCGGAAGGGGAATGGATCGTACCTCTCCCCGCCCGATTCTTTCCGGAACGACTCCCGGTGGGCCATCCCGACAAGCGTTGCTCCAGGAATCGGCGGATCTCCTCCGGATGGAACCGGCCGGCAACCGCCACCACCGCCCCGCGGGGCCGCAGGATCCGAAGGTGCCAGTCCTTTACCTGTTCCGGTTGAAGGCGGCCGACCGAACGGGAACTCCCCAGAATGGGCAGGGAATAGTTGCTGTCCGGAAAGGCAACCTGCCGGAACAGCCGGAATGCTAGAGGCATAGATTCGTCGCTCATGCGCCGGATCGCCGCCATCTGGATCGTACGTTCCTTCACCACCTCGGCCGGCACAAGTTCGGGAAAGAACAACATATCGAAAAAGAACTCCAGCGCCTCGGGAAGCCGGCGGGAAACGGTCTGCATGGTGAAACCAAAATAATCGTCGGTGATTTCCCGGCCGAGGCCGCTCCCGATCGATTCGAATCCGATCGCCAGACGTTCCCCGGGCCATCGCCGGGAACCTTTCAACATGCCGGCCAGCAGGAGCTGGGTGATGCCGTTGACGGCCGGTTCCTCCTCCCCCTTTCCGCCAGGAATCAACACGGAAACTGTCACCAGCGGCAGGGAAGGGATTTCTTGCAGCAGAAGCCGGATCCCGTCACCCACCGCATGGGACCGCACCGGAGATACCCCGGCATCGACTCCCGGTTCCCGAAAAAACTTTACCTGTCGGGTAGAAGGGTTCTCTTTCCTCTCGACTGCCGGGCAGGAGGCTAACCCTTTCCGGCCTTTCACCGGCGGCAGGAAAGGCGGAGGGAGGGGGCCGTTGGCGGGAAGGTATTCCAGCATGGAGCCGTTCTCAAGGGTCAAGTATTTCTCCGCGGCCCGGGAAATCTCCTCCGGGCCCACCGCGTACAACTTGGCGAAATCGGACTCCAGGAGTCGATAGCTGCCGAGAGATTCGCAGCGGGCGAAGGCCAAGGACAACCCCAGCACGTCCTCCTGGAATGAATGGAACCGGCTTTCCAGGATCGCCCTGACCCGATCCATTTCCCATTCCTCGAACCGGCCGCAGGCACGATCGATCTCGGAGAGGATCGCCTTTTCCGCTCTCCGGATGGCGCCCGGACCTGTCTCCGCCGCGACAGTGAACAGACCGATATCGGTGAAGGTTTCCACCGAGGCGCCAATGGTGCTGGCCAACCGCTTTCTTTCCCGGATCGCGCGGAAAAACCGGCAACTCCGGCCGGAACCCATCAGCATGGCCAGCATGCGCAGAGGATAACTGTCGGGTTGAAACCGCGCCGGGGTATGGTAAAGAAGGATCAGATGGGCGCGGTGAAGATCCCCCTGGATCCGTCCACTCCTGAATTCCTTTTGTTCCTTCTCGGGCGGACCGGTATTGGCAGGCGGGGATCCAGGTGCCAGGCTGGAGAACAGAGCCTCCACCCGTCCCCGCACCTCATCGGGATCAACCGCCCCGGCAACGGAAATGACGACCCGTTCCGGCACATAGAACCGCTGAAAAAAGGAGAGAAGAGTCTCACGGCTGAATGATCGGAGCCGGGAGGCTTCGCCGATACGCCATCTCCGGATCCGGTGATCCCGGAAGGCAATCTCGTACGCCTTTTCCAGGGCGAAGGCCGGGGCATTGTCCCGTTTCCTGCGCGCCTCCTGCAGGATCGCCTCGATCTCCGTACCCAACACATCGGGGTCGAAGAGGGGCCGCAACAAGGCATCGGCCTGGATTTCCAGCGCCTTCGATAGGTTCCGTGCCGGCAGGACCACATAGTAATGGGTCGAATCATAATAGGTGCCGGCATTCAGCTGGCCCCCCAGCTGTTTGATCTCCCGGGCCATCCGTTCCGGCCCCCGGTAGTTGTGACTTCCCTGGAAATACATGTGCTCGATCACATGCGACACCCCCACCTCATCATCCTGCTCATCAAAATAGCCCGCCCGCACCCATATCGTCACCGCCGCGACGGGCGCCTCTGGCCTCTGGCAGATCAAAAGGCGTATCCCGTTTTCCAGGGAATGGCGCTCCACCGGGGGCGATTGCAGTTTGATGGGCTGGGTAGATCTCATGGAATGAACACTGAACTTCATCCTAGCATACGGAAAACCACACTATGTAGGGGATGTCCAAGATAGATACCCAATATCTTCAGAAAAACAATAAGATTTCCAAAATGTAAAATTATCTCTTGACAGGTTACATATGTACTCGTACTATCAGTGGACCACAAGGGAAAATAGTGGTCGACAAGCCCAATAAAAAGATATAAAAACAGCCCGAGTGTTCCGAAAGCCGAAATATTAAAGGGATTTGGTCCTGACTACCTTATTAATGGAAAGGATCTGACGGGCAAATGCTGAGAGGAAACTCTCCGGCTACGGTAGACCAGAAGGGTAGGATCAAGATCCCCGCCCAGTTCCGCCGTTTCATCGAGGACCAGTTCGGCCGGGAACTTTTCGTCACCAGTCTCACCGGAGAATTCGTCCGGATCTACCCCTTTGCCATCTGGCTGGAAATCGAGAAAAAACTTGGAGAGGTGCCTTCGATGAATCCGACGGTATCCCGATTCCTGACCTTCGTGAACTACTTCGGACAGGTCACCTCGATGGATCGGCAGGGACGGATTCTAATCCAGGCCCATCTCCGGGAATCGGCCCAGATGAACGGGGAGGTCGCCATCCTGGGAAACCAGAAATACCTCGATATCTGGAACCGTGAGAATTTCGAAACGAAGCTTCGGGAAAATCCGTTCACCTTGGAGGATCAGCATATCCTGTCCTCCCTCGGGATCTGAATGAGAAGGCCGTGGGCTCCACTCTCCATGAACCGGTACTCGCGCGGGAAGCGATCCAGTTCCTGCGTTGCCGGCCGGGCTCCCGCCTGGTCGATTGCACCACCGGCGGGGGGGGCC
>JAPUIV010000002.1 GCA_027296665.1 Acidobacteriota bacterium
TGCCTATCTTTGCTCTGCTCCCTTCTGGGAACCCCTTTCGAGCCCGACCTGGACGACAAGATCCTGTTCTGGGAAGAGATCGGCGAGGAGCCGTTCCGGATTGACCGCTATCTGTATCAACTTCGCTTGGCTGGAAAGCTCCGGCGGCTGCGAGGCATGCTGGTCGGCAGGCTGGTCGATTGCCAACCCCGGGATCGCCGTCGGGCCTTACCTCTCCGGGGAATCATTTCCGATGTTCTGGAAGGGTACCGGTATCCGGTGGTGCTGGGACTGCCTTTCGGGCACGCCCGGGGAAGGTGGACGCTGCCGGTAGGTTACGACGCAGCCATAGATACCGGCAAGGGAGCGGTGCGGATCACCGCACCTTGAAATCGATCTCCCGGGTGGCTGTGCCGCCGCCGATTCGATCGGTGACAGTGACCCGGAGCCGATAGTCGGTGGCGGGCCAACCCTGCAGGGGAAGACTGAATCCCATCGCCCCAAGTTCCTGCCCGGGCTTGGGAACCTTGGCGGCAACCTGGTACCTGGAACCCCTCTTCATCAGAAACTGGTATTCGACATCCAGGCGGGGTTTCGAGGTGGCGGGATCTTTTTTCGCGTTGTACACCTGGAAATAGAAACTCAGATCCTCCGAGGATCGGTACACCAGTTCGATCCTGGGAATGACCCGGGTATTGCCGAAGATGTAGGTGGCGAGTTCGGGGCCCTCGGGGACGGGGTTCACCGGCTGGATCATGTTGGCCAGGGTGATGGTGCTCAGGGAAAGTTCGGTGGAGGTGAAATCAGGAATCTCGATCGCCTCCAGGAGAGTCCCTGCCCGGCCGTCGTCTCGGTTCCGGACTCCCGCATACAGTTGGTAGGAACCGGGGGGCAAGGAAACCCGGGCCTGGTAGATCTCGAAAGGGCCCGAAGGGGCGTTCTCCATCTGGCCGGCCGGAACAAAACTATCGGATTGAACCAGATTCACGGTGTCGAGGACAGGATCCGACGGCACGATCCGGGCGAACAGTTCCTTGGCCCCATTCCCCGCGGCGGTCGATCCCGGCAGGGAGGGTGGCGGGATCACCCCGATGGTCAGAACACAATGTGTGGTGATGTCCTTGGCCTCATAGAAATTCCACCGGGTCAGAAGACGGATCTCATGCCGTTCCGTGTTGCGGGCGACGAGGCCTTCCAGGATCCGGTTTGCCGCGGCGGTGATCCGCCCGCCGGGTTTGGCAGGTGATTCTGATGGCTCCGTTTCCGGCGGCGCCCCGGTCACCGGTTCCGGCTCGGCCTGGGCCTGCCGTTTCTCTCCCAGGCCCAGCAATTCCGGGTTCTGAGCCAGGATCCGCTGGACATCCTTGATGTTGGAGAGGTTCAACTCTCCTCCCTCGTCGGGGACGAACACCACGGTCAAAGCCTCCCCGAGAGCACTGTCCTCGGGGTATTCCCAGCGGACCCTCTTGAGGCCCCCGTCGGGGTTTTGATCGATATGTTGGCCGCCCGGTTCGGGGGACCCGAAAAGGATCAGAATGCGGCCCTGGGCGGTGCTCCAACCACCCCGGATCGAGGGAAACTCTCGATTGGTCTCCTCGACCAGCGCCAGGAAATTCTCGCGAAATTCGTTCTTTTCCGTTCCGGGGGTAGGGTCCCGGTGCTGCCAGAACTCCTTCACGAACTTCATTCTTGCCTCGGGCGACTTGATCGATTTGATCTTCTTTTCCTCTGCCTTGGTCATGAGGTAACGGACCGGTCCAGTGCGCCAGCTCTTGCTGGACGGATCTTCGTACGATTGTTTTTCCCTGGAAAAACCCTGGAGGGGAAGCAGCAAACTGATACCCAGAAGGACAAACCGCCATTTCCCCGTCCCTGAATTTCCCTGCCGTGCCTGCATGATTCCCACCTCCTTGGGGGAAAACACCGGATTATAACCGACAGGATCGGCCGGGGGCAAACAGGGATGTCCTGGAAAGGGGTGAATTCCTTGACCTCCGGGACCCCTGTGGATTAAAATACCTATCTTTCCTTGGCTGTATGCCCCTTCCGTTTTGATTTCCGCTCGATGAATTCCCTCTTTCCGAGGAATGCGCGATGAGAAACCTGAGGTTGACCATCCAGTATATCGGCACCCGGTACCGCGGCTGGCAGAGCCAGCGGGGCGGGGGAACCATTCAAGATAGTATCGAGGCGGCCCTGGGGGCGGTTCTCGGGGAGAAAATTCGCATCACCGGCGCCGGCCGGACCGATGCGGGTGTGCACGCCCGGGAACAGGTAGCGAACTTTCAGACCGGAACCAGGCGTGAACCCGGCCTGATCCGGCGCGGCGCCAACGCGCTGCTCCCGGCTGACATCCGGATCCTCCGGGTGAGTGAGGCCGAGATCGGATTCCATGCCTGCCGGGATGCCCGGGAGAAACATTACGCCTACAGGTTCGCGGTCGGCGAGGTGGTGTCGCCGTTCGAGGAACCCTTCGTCTACTCGGTGCGGGGCAGTGTCGATCTCCCCGCCATGGAAAAGGCCACGCGAAAATTCCTCGGCAGCCATGATTTCACCTCCTTTTGCGCCTCGGGATGCCGGGCCCGCGATCGGGTCCGTCATGTAAAGGTTTCCCGCGTCGAGTCCGAGAATGGCGGCGGTATCGTCATCTTCCGGGTGAGCGCTAACGGGTTCCTGCAACACATGGTCCGCAACCTGGCCGGAACTCTGATCCAAGTGGGCCGGGGACGCCTGGATCCGGAAAGGATCCCGGGGATCCTGGAGGCGAGGAACCGGTGTCTGGCCGGGCCCTGCGCCCCTGCAAAAGGTTTAACCCTGGAAGGGATCGATTACGGAGCGGGCGGATGAGGGTTTTGGTGACGGGCGGGGCCGGATATATCGGCAGCCACATTGTTCACGAACTGCGGCGGAATGGGGTTCATACCGTTATCCTCGATGACCTGAGTCTGGGCCATGCGGAGTCGGTGGAAGGCTTCGATCTGGTGCGGGGCGACATCGGCAATCGGGATCTGGTCCGCGAGACCATCATTTCCCAACGGATCGACGTGCTGATCCACATGGCGGCCCGATCTCAGGTAGGGGAGTCGGTCCGGGATCCCGGCGTTTATTACGACCACAACGTCCGAAGAAGCCTGGAGCTCCTGGAAGGGATGCGGGAAGCGGGTTGTAAGCGCATGGTCTTTTCCTCCTCGGCCGCGGTGTACGGCGAACCGAAAACCGTCCCGATACTGGAGGAACATCCGGCCCTGCCGACCAACCCCTACGGGGCCACCAAACTCTGTTTCGAGGAGGCCCTTGGATGGTACCGGCAGGCATACGGTTTCGGGTTCATCTCCCTGCGCTATTTCAATGCCGCGGGCGCGGTTCCGGAGGACCGCCTCGGCGAAGATCATGACCCTGAAACCCACCTGATTCCCCTGGTTCTCCAGACCGCGCTCGGCCGCCGGGAGCGGCTCGTGATCCACGGGACCGATTATCCCACTCCGGACGGTTCCTGCATTCGCGACTACATCCACGTGGTGGATCTGGCGCGGGCCCATGTACAGGCGGCGAAGCGTTTATCGGCAGGATCGCCGGGAGCCATTTACAACCTCGGTACCGGTACCGGTACCTCGGTGAAGGAAGTTATCGCGGTCGCCCGGACGGTGACGGGAAGGGAAATACCCACGCAGGAGGGGCCGCGCCGTGCCGGCGATCCGGCGGTGCTGGTTGCCGCCAGCAGCCGGACCCAAGCCGGTTTTGACTGGACCCCCCGGATCCCCCTGCGAAAGATCATTGAATCTGCCTGGGACTGGCATTCCAGGAATCCCGACGGATACGGTGGGCTTTGACGCATCCGGTTTCTGTGTTAACCTAACAAATTCATTGAGGATACCCCCATGCCAGGATCGGAGTCAGGTCCGGATCTGAACGAGTTCATAGAAAAGGGGTCCGAGGAGGAACGGATCGCCGCGGCGATTGACTTCCGAAAGCTCCCCCGCCACGTGGCGATCATCATGGATGGGAACGGCCGCTGGGCTACCCTCCGCAACCTCCCCCGCGTCATCGGCCATAGAGCGGGAATCGATGCGGTGAGGGATGTGGTGGAGGCATCGTCCCGCCTCGGGCTTCAGGTCCTGACTCTGTACGCCTTCTCGCTGGAGAATTGGAAACGGCCCAAAAACGAGGTGGACACCCTGATGGCCCTCCTCATGGAATACGTCCAGTTGGAACTTCCGACCTTGATGAAAAATGACATCCGGTTCCGGGTGATCGGGAGAACCGAGGGGCTGGACTCCCCCGTCCAGCAGGAACTGGACAAGGCGGTGGCCGCCACGGGAAAGAACGGCGGATTGCTGTTCAACATCGCTCTCTGTTATGGCGGCAGGGCGGAGATCGTGGATGCCTGCCAGCGGCTCCTGGATGAGACGGTTGGCGAGGGGAGGCCCGTCCCCCGGCTGGACGAGGAGTTATTTGCCAGTTATCTCTACACGGCGGGGATTCCCGATCCCGATCTCCTGATCCGGACCAGCGGTGAGCTTCGGATCAGCAACTTTCTCCTCTGGCAGATCGCCTATGCCGAGATCTGGGTGACAAAAACCCTGTGGCCCGATTTCCGGAAAAAGGAACTCCTCCTCGCCATCCGAGATTACCAGAAGAGGGAACGGCGTTATGGAGGAGTCGACGGTACCCCGGACCGAAAAAAAACCGACCCTTCAAGGCAGACCCTATCCGCTTGAATCGAATCATTAACCCTGGTTCTCCTGGTTCTCCTGGTTTTAATGAAAAGAATCCTTACCGCGTTGGTTTTTCTGCCGATTTTCTACCTGGTGGTGCTGTTGCCGCCATTTGCCTACTTCCTACTCCTTGCC
Source organism: Acidobacteriota bacterium (assembly GCA_027296665.1). Classification (GTDB taxonomy): domain Bacteria; phylum Acidobacteriota; class Polarisedimenticolia; order JAPUIV01; family JAPUIV01; genus JAPUIV01. Next base: position 4,830 of record JAPUIV010000002.1, read on the forward strand.
GGCACCCTGATCCTCGCGGTCCGGGAAGTCTCGGTCCTGGCCGGAAAATCCGGGTATCGGTTTCCACCCCTCATTGCCGATCTGTTCTGCTTGGCCATTCTGTACGCGTTCCTGGTTCCCTGGCTCCAACCGGTGTGGATCATCGCCGCGGCCCTGCTCCTGCTGCCGCTCATGATCCTGACGAAACCGCCTCCCCTGGCCCGGGCGGTCCTTTCCACCGGTATCCTCCTTCTGACCGTGATGGTTCTGGGGGTGCTGATCGGTTTCCAGATGCAGATCCGCCTCCTGGAAGAACAGCTGGGGCAACACCTCGTTTTCTTTTTCTTTCTGGTGGTCTGGACAGGGGACACCGCCGCCTTTTACGTGGGCAGCTCCCTCGGCAAGCACCCCCTCCTGCCGGGGATCAGCCCCAAGAAAACGATCGAGGGATCGATCGGAGGGATTCTGGCCAGCATGGCGGCCGGGGCCCTGGCGGCCGGGTTTTTTCTCCAGGGGGTGAGTCCCTTCCAGGGCCTTCTGGTCGGATTCCTTCTGAACCTGTTCGGCCAGGCGGGGGATTTGCTTGAATCGAGTCTGAAACGGGTATCGGGAGTCAAGGACAGCGCCGGCCTTCTACCCGGGCACGGGGGGATTCTCGACCGGCTGGACAGTCTGGTTCTGGCCGGGCCTGTTTTTTATCTTTGCTGTCATTACCTTTATCCCTGAAGTACCGCGGAGGAGGGAGATGAGACCGAAACGAATTGCCATTCTGGGATCGACCGGGTCGGTCGGTAGGCAAGCCCTCGACCTGATCCGGGACCAGGGGGAACTCTTCCAGGTGGTTGCCCTCACGGCGGGAAAAAACGTGGATCTGCTTGCCCGGCAGGCCCGGGAGTTCCGGCCCCTGCTGATCGCCTGTGGCGATCCCGCCCGGGCCGGCCAGCTGCGGGAGAGGTGCGGAAATGGGAAGATCCATGTGCAGGCCGGACCTGAAGGCCTGCGGGCCGCCGCCACCCTGCCGGAGGCCGATCTGGTTCTGGCTTGCATTGTCGGCGCCGCCGGCCTGGAGTCGACCTTTGCCGCCGTCCGCGCGGGGAAATCGGTAGCCCTGGCCAACAAGGAGGCGCTGGTGATGGCGGGAGGCTTGATGATCGATTCGGCCCGGGAACGGGGTGCGAAACTCCTTCCCGTTGACAGCGAGCACAGCGCTCTCCACCAGTGCCTGCGGGGAGAGAAGCGCTCCGAGGTGGCGCGGCTGGTTCTCACCGCTTCGGGTGGTCCCTTTTTCCGTTCTTCCGCCGCGGCGCTTGCGGATGTGACGCCGGAGGCGGCCCTCCGCCATCCCACCTGGAAGATGGGCCCGAAGATCACCATCGATTCCGCCACCCTCATGAACAAGGGGCTGGAGGTAATCGAAGCGCACTGGCTGTTCGCCATCCCCGAGGAGAGGATCTCGATCGTCGTTCATCCCCAGAGCATCGTGCATTCCCTGGTGGAATTTGTCGATGGTTCCTGGATCTGCCAGATGGGGGTAGCCGATATGCGGTTCCCGATCCAGTACGCCCTTTCCCATCCCGACAGGATGCCGAGCCGGTTGCAAACACTCCGCCTGGAGGAACTCCCGCCCCTGGAGTTCCTCGCTCCCGATCCGGCTCGGTTCCCATGTCCTGGCCTGGCCCGTGACGCGATCCGGGCCGGCGGCACCGCCCCCGCAGTCCTCAATGCCGCCAACGAGGTGGCGGTTGATCGATTCCTGCATGGAGGGATTCCCTTCCCGGCCATCCCCCAGGTGATTCAGGAGGTGCTGGAACAACATGAACCGCGCCCGGTAACCGGTCTCGAAGATATAATGGCGGCGGACCGAAAGGCGAGGGACGCCGCGCGGGCCGCGGTGGAGAGGAGAACCTGATCGTGTTCGATTTCCTGGGCGCTGTTTCTGCACTCCTGCTGGTTCTGGCCCCCCTCATCTTCATTCATGAGTTCGGCCATTTCCTGATGGCGAAACTCCTCCGGATCAAGGTGGAGGTCTTTTCCCTCGGTTTCGGACCTCGTCTCTTATGGTTCCGGCGGGGTGGAACGGAATACAGGGTTTCCTTGCTGCCGCTGGGCGGATACGTGCGGATGCTGGGAGAAAACCCGGATGAAGATCTGGCCGGCAGCAACGAAGAATTTCTTTCCCGGCCGAAGAGGGAAAGGTTTCTGGTCCTGGTAATGGGGGCCACTTTCAATATCCTTCTTGCCGTCGTCCTCATGACGGTCGTCTTTCAACTTGGAGTCCAGGAACCGTACTACCTCGATCAACCTGTCGTCATCGGGGCGATCGAACCGGGATCCGCCGCGGAACAGGCCGGCCTCCTGCCGGGCGATCGCATTTTACGGATCGACGGCCTTGAGGTTCCCAGCTGGAAGGAATTTCAGGTTCAGGTGGTCCTGAGCCCGCACAAGCGCTGGAACCTCCTGATCGATCGAGACGGGAAAATCAGGGAATTGGAGATCCTGTTGACCGCCAGCACTCCCTACCGGATCGGACACGCAGGGATCACCCCGCAGATCATGCCCCTTCTCTCGGTGATTCAGCCTGGCCTGCCCGGCGCGTTCGCGGGACTGCAGGATGGAGACATGATCCTGACGATGCAGGGGGTGCCGGTCCGGAGCCCCGGTGAATTCGTGACCATGGTTCAGGCCAATGCCGGGATTCCCCTGACCATCACCTATTCCCGGGAGGGGGAGACGGGGGATACCGTTCTGGTCCCGATCGAGCGGGAGGGGAAGGGGTTCGCCGGCGTGGTCGTCTCCTACCGGCAGGTGATGAAGAAATACGGCCTGGTCGGCGCGTTTCGGCAAAGCCTGAATTCAAACTGGAAAAACGCCGGCCTGGTGTTTGAAACGCTGCGGAAACTCCTGGGAAGGGAACTGTCTCCCTATGCCCTGTCGGGTCCTGTCGACATCGCCAGGATCAGCGCCATCGTATTCATGCAGGGGCTGGTTGCGTTCCTCACCTTCATGGCGGTGGTCAGCCTGCAGCTGGGGATCTTCAACCTCCTCCCGATCCCGGTTCTCGACGGCGGCCATATCTTTATCCTGCTGATCGAAGGGGTGATGCGCCGGGATCTGAGCATGAAATTGAAGGAACGGGTGATACAAGTCGGGTTCCTGTTCCTGGTCTCCTTCATGGTGCTGGTGATCATCCTGGATTTTGACAAACTGGACCTAACCAAAAAATTACTCGAGTTCATCAAACCAGGCTGAACCTGGTGAAGGGAATGGCAATGATAGAAATTCCGCGACGTGAAACGCGGGCGGTGAAGGTGGCCTCGGTGGTGATCGGTGGAGGCGCCCCGGTCTCCATCCAGAGCATGACGAAGACCGATACCCGCGACCGGAAGGCGACGCTCGCTCAGATCCGCGAATTGCATGAGGCCGGGTGCGATCTGGTCCGCCTGGCCGTGCCGGATCGGGAGGCGGCCGATGCCTTTTGCGAGATCCGCAAGGAATCCCCTCTTCCCCTGGTGGCGGACATCCATTTCAGTCACACCCTCGCTCTCCGGGTTCTCGCGGGAGGGGCGGACAAACTACGAATCAATCCCGGCAATATCGGCAGCCGGGCGCGGGTCGAGGAGGTGGTTCGCGCCGCCAAGGAGAGACAGGTACCGATCCGGATCGGGGTCAACGCCGGCTCCCTGGAGAAGGACCTCCTCGAACCGGACGGCACCGCCACTCCGGAGGGGATGGTCGAGTCGGCCATGCGCCACATCCGGATCCTGGAGGACCTCGACTACCGGGAGATCGTGATTTCCCTCAAGGCTTCCGATGTCCTGAGGACCGTGGCGGCCTACCGCTTGCTTGCCGATCGCGTACCGTACCCGTTCCACCTGGGGATCACGGAGGCCGGCACGGCCTTCTCCGGGACCATCAAGTCCTCCATCGGCCTGGGGATCCTTCTGCACGGGGGGATTGGCGACACGGTCAGGATCTCCCTCACCGCCGACAGCAAGGAGGAGGTCCGGGTCGGGAAAGAGGTGCTGCGGGCCTTCGGGATGAGAAACGAGGGACCCACGGTGATCGCCTGCCCCACCTGCGGCCGCAGCGAGATCGATATGATTTCCATCACCAATGGAATCGAAAAGGGGGTCGCATCGATCCGGGAAAACCTGAAGCTTGCCGTGATGGGTTGTGTGGTCAACGGCCCGGGGGAATCGGTGGAAGCCGATCTCGGCATTGCTCCCGGCAAGGGGGTTGCCATACTGTACAAGGAGGGAAAACCGTACCGGCGAGTCGACGAGAAAGATCTCGTGGAAGTGTTCGTGCGGGAGGCCCACAAGCTCGCTGAAGAAAGACGTTCCCGCCGGAAATCGGGGAGTCGTCCCGAACCGCCGGCGAAGTGACAAGGCCGGAACTCGCCACGCATGTCCCGAGCCACCATGGAACCACCGCTCCTGTTCACCCCGGGCCCGACCTGGGTGCGGCCGGAAGTCCTGGCGGAGATGTCCCGCCCGGCGATCCGCCATCGCGGGGCGGAGGCCCAGGCGTTGATCGGCGAGGTGGCCAAGCTGTTCGGCCGGATACTGGGCAGCAGTCAGCAGATCCTCCTGTCCACCAGCTCGGCGACCGGTCTCATGGAGGCGGCGGTGCGCAACTGTGTTCGCCGCCGTTGTCTTTGCCTTTCCTGCGGCGCGTTCGGGAAACGGTGGATGGAGATCGTTGAAAGTTGTGGAAAAACCGCAATCGGCCTCGAGGTGGAATGGGGCAAGGCGATCCGGCCGGAGGCGGTGGCTGAGGCGTTGGAACGCGGGGATGTTGACGCCGTCACCCTGGTGCACAACGAAACTTCCACGGGGGTTGCCAATCCGTTGCGGGAGATCTCGGCAGTGGTGGGGCGATACCCGGATGTATTGCTTCTTGTCGATGTCGTGAGTTCCCTGGGCGGAATGCCGGTTGCCGTCGACGAACTGGGCACCGATGTCTGCCTGGCCAGTGTCCAGAAGGCGTTGGCCCTGCCGGCCGGGTTCTCCCTTTGTTCGGTATCGGAAGCCGCCCTGCAAAGGTCGAGATCGATGGCGGAAAAGGGGTTCTATTTCGACTTCGTCCGGATGCAGGAAGCGGCCCGGAAATCCCAGTCCCTCACGACACCCTCCACCGCCCACCTGTTCGCCATAAGAAAACAGCTTCAGTTTCTGTTCAGCGAGGGGCTGGATGTCCGGCACCGCCGTCACCGGCGGATGGCGCAACGGGTCCGGGAGTGGGCCGGGGCACGAATGGAACTGTTCGCGGAAACCGGGTTCGAGTCGGATACGGTCACCTGCATCCGGACCACCGGAGGGATCGATGCAACCGAGTTTTGCGGGGCGTTGGAATCGGAGGGGTTCCGGATCGCCCCGGGATATGGGAAATTGAAGAAACGGACCTTCCGGATCGGCCACATGGGGGATCATTCCCTGCAGGCGGTCGACTCCCTGCTGGAAGCGGCCGACCGAATCCTGGCCGGAAAAAAAGGAAACGCTTCATGAAGGTATTGATCGCCGATCCGATCTCGAAGCAATGCCGGAAGACTCTCCTGCAACTGCCCGGCCTGGAGGTTGTGGAGGAGACCGATATTTCCGCCGCCGACCTCCAGGATCTCCTGGCTGATTGCGAGGGATTGATCGTTCGCAGCCGAACCAAGGTGACCCGTGAGTTGATCGAGGCCGCTTCCCGGCTGCGGGTGATCGGCCGGGCCGGAACGGGAATCGATAACATCGATATCGAAGCGGCAACCCGGCGCGGGATTCTGGTCATGAACACCCCGGGTGAGAACACAATTTCGGCGGCGGAGCATACCTTTTCCCTTCTCCTCGCCATGGCCAGGAACATTCCAAGGGCGGTTCGCCAGGTGACCGACGGGGGATGGAAGGACCGTACACTCCTGGGGACGGAAATTTTCGGTAAGGTTCTCGGCATCGTCGGCCTCGGGAGGATTGGAAGGGAAGTGGCGATCCGGGGTAAGGCCTTTGGAATGCGGGTGATCGGACATGACCCTTTCCTGACCGATCAGATGGCGACGCTGGTTCAGGTTCCGTTGATGAGTCTGGAGAACTTGCTTCGCCAATCCGATATCGTGACCCTGCACGTTCCGCATACCCCCAAGACACGGCATCTGATTGGTGAAACCGAGTTGAAACTGTGCAAAAAAACGGTCCGTTTCATCAACTGCGCCCGGGGCGGACTCATCGACGAGAATGCTTTGCTGGGTGCCATCGAAGCCGGCCGGGTCGCGGGGGCCGCGCTGGACGTTTTCGAATCGGAACCGCCAGGGAAGCACCCTCTCCTGAGGCGCCCTGAAGTGATTGCCACTCCCCATCTCGGCGCCTCAACCCGGGAGGCCCAGGACAAGGTTGCGATCCGTATCGCGGAGCAGATTGTCCGGTTTCTGCGCGACGGCGCCATGGAGAACCCCGTCAACGCGCTTGGACTGGAACCGGAAATGCTCGAGCGGCTCCGGCCTTTCCGTTGGTTAGCGGAACGGTTGGGAAATTTGCACGCGCAGCTTGCCCACGAACGCCTGCAACAGGTGACTGTGGAATTCCGTGGGGGGGTTCTCGATTACCCCACTCAGCCGATCACCGCCGCCTTGTTGAAGGGATACCTGGAAAAGTTTCTTACCGATCCCGTCAATTACGTGAATGCCCTGTTCCTGGCGGAACACAAGGGGATTCAGCTCAAGGAAGTCAAGCAAAGGGAACACGAGGATTTCGCGAACCTGATCACGGCCACCTTCCATTTCTCCGACCGGGTGCGAACCATCTCCGGCGCCCTGCTGGGACGGAACAACCCCCGAATTGTCCGGCTCGATAACTATTATTTCGATGCCATCCCGGAGGGGGAGATCCTGATCTGCTCGAATGACGATCGGCCGGGAATCATCGGGAAGATTGGCAATATTCTGGGCACCGCCCGAATCAACATCGCCAATCTTTCGATGGGGCGGGATCATACCGGTGGAAGGGCCATCGCCATCCTGAACCTGGATCAGGAGGTTCCCGAAAAGATCCAATCGGAACTCCAGGCGGTCGAGGGCATGCTCTGGGTTCGCCGGGCCCATCTCTGATCCCGACTTCCGATCCTCTTTCCTGTTTTTCCCTGAAAAAAACTTCGTTCGTGACAGATGTCCGGATGTGAACGGTTTCCGCCCTGGCCAGGAGTGGGGAATAGCGCGCATCCTTCCTTCCTGAAAAAAGCCAATTGTCGAAGAATCAACGAGATCCCCTCCATCCGTCCCGGCGGATCGCCAGGCGGCTGCATTGATGGCATCCCCATTGCAATTGGGAGGGGTCCGGTTTGGTTTTCGGACCGGGAGGAGTGGTACCGATGGAACAAAAAAAACAAAACGCAGGAAGGCAGGCAGGCGATCCCGGTGAACAACCGGGATTCCCGGAGGGTACCGTCTCCCGTCCGAAACCGCCGGGAGATCCGATCTGCTGGATCTATCTACTTCACGGACTCGCCGGGAAACCGTTGCGATTCCGAATTGGGGACCGATGGTTTCAACTTTCCAGCGACACCATTTACCTTCTGGAAGAAACCGGTCCCGAAACCTCGGCCGGCGGGGACTTGTTTACCTATGTTTGCGGAACGCCCGAAGCGGTTGTCAAAACTCTTCAGGATCTCTGGAAGGGGCCCGGGCCGGCGCGCCTGAAGGCGGACAGCTGGGACCTGCTCCGGGGAATGGCCAACTGAGCGGCGAGGCCGGGGGCGCGTTCCGATTGATCTTGGGGGAAGAGGGATCCCGCCACTCAAATCACTCTCCCTGAGCTGGGCTTACCAAAGGACATCCCGGGGGGGATCTTAGGATCCCCCCTCCCCCAAGCTGAGCCGGAGGCGATGGAAGAATTCCCGATCCCTGAAAATACCCCGTGGGTCGGATGAAAAAATAGTTGGGCGTTCGCGGGGTAGCGCCCCCTATGAAAGGACAGGAGGAGATGATGAAAAAAAGGCCGATCAAGTGGGGAACCGCGGCGGTTCTCGCAACTGTTTTCCTTCTCGGGATTCCGGCCGTCAGTGCGATGCAGGGCGGCGAGCCGGCGGAAACTCCCGTGATCGATATCAACATGGCCGGGGTGGAGGAACTCATGCAGTTGCCCGGGGTGGGCCATGTCTATGCGATGCGAATCCTCGACTACCGCAAGGAGCATGGCCCCTTCCAGGAGGTTGCGGAGATCATGAACGTGAAGGGCATTGGAGAAAAAACTTTTCTCCGGATCCAGGATCGCATCAAAGCCGGGAAGGTAAAAGGGAGCAGGCGTTGACTTGAACCGATCCGGTTACAGGATTGCCCGATGGGATGAGGACGGCCGGGGTGGCTACAGCTTTGTGGAAACAGTGGCTAGGAGAATCGTTTGATAGGGCAAAGGTCTTAGGTTCAAGTAGTTATGTTGATCTATTCTTCCATTTTTCATGGAGCAAATGGGTTCAGTGCTATGGCGGTGCTACTTCTTGAGAAGTGCCACCCAACCCTGGGCGAGGGCCGCATTCTTCTTTGCGACTTCTTGCCGGTAGGCAGGGGACAAGTGAGCATACCTTTTTACTTGGGCGGGGTTCTTGTGGTTGAGGAGCTGGCTCACGGTGAAAAGAGGGGTACCGCCCATGACGTGCCGGGAAGCGAAGGTGTGTCTAAGGTCGTGAAAATGGAGATTGGGCTTTCCGTCCGACCCTACCAGACCGGCCCGCTTACAAGCCGCTCTCCACGAACTCTTGACCGATTTCAGCTTCTTGCCGTCTGGACCACAGAAAACCCATTCGGACCGGATGCCTTTCCGCATCTGCCACTTTCGCTGGTCCTTGAGGACTTTTCGCAGCACAGAATCGACGTAGACGTTATGGGTCGTGTTGTTCTTGGAGTCGCGGATATGGATGATTCCCGGCTCGGAGACCAGATCCACGTCCTCCCACCTCATACTGAACAATTCGCCTTTCCTGCATCCCGTCTGCAAGGCCGCGATGATGATGGGCCTCAAGTGTTCACGATCCCGATCGCTTGCAGCCCCAATCAAACGGGCGATTGATTCATCGTCCTGGAGAAACTTCTCCCTGCCGGGAGGGACCGGCAATGGTTTTACGCTGGAGACCGGATTGATGCGGGCTCTGCCATGTTTGATCGCGTAGTTGAACACCGCTCGCA
>JAPUIV010000020.1 GCA_027296665.1 Acidobacteriota bacterium
CTGCGGCTGGGCAAGGTGAATGCCCTCGAAAAGGCACGGGAGTACGGCGAATACATCGAAGGGGAAAGCTACCGCTTGTCTCGCCTCATCGACAACATCCTGGATTTTTCCCGGATCGAGACCCGTATGAAGAGCTATCAATTCACCTCCGCCGATGTTTCGGTCGTGGTTGAATCGGTCATTAAATCGTTCGAGATCCGGATCAAGCAGTGTGGAATCCATCTCAACATTCATCGCCCCGCGGTTCCCCTGCCCGCGATCCGGATCGATTCCGACGCCATCGGGCAAGCTCTTAACAATCTGCTTGATAATGCGGTAAAATATTCGAAGGACTCCAAGGAAATCTCCGTTCGATTCGGGCAAAAAGATGGCAATGTTTGGATCTCCGTCCAGGATCAGGGGATCGGGATCCCCTCGAAGGAACGGAAGAAAATCTTTGAAAGGTTCCACAGGATCTCCACCGGGCTGGTACACGACATCAAGGGAAACGGCCTTGGATTATCGATCGTTCGCCACATCGTGGAGGCCCACGGGGGGAGGGTGACCGTGGACAGCGAGATGGGGAAAGGTTCCACCTTTACCATTATTCTGCCCGTACTCCCTGTAGCAACGGAGGATTCAAAAAAGGAAGGGTTGACGGAATCGGAATCTATAGAATCCCCGCCTCACCCGGAAATTTCCAACTGAATGGAGTATGGAAGAATTACATGTCAAAAGTCTTGATTGTCGAAGATGACGACTCCATGGCCGTGGCCCTGAAAGATGGTTTCGAATACGAGGGGTACTCGGTCGTTCTGGCCCGGGACGGCGCGGCCGGCCACCGGCTCGCCAATGAAGTCAATCCCGATCTGATGGTTCTGGACGTCATGCTTCCAAAAATGAGCGGTCTCGATGTTTGCAAGAAGATCCGGGCGGAGGGTAACCGGCTGCCGATTATCATGTTGACCGCGCGGGGGCAGGAAGTTGACAAGGTGCTCGGGCTCAAGATGGGCGCCGACGATTACATCACCAAACCCTTTGGCTTCATGGAACTGATGGCGCGGGTGGAGGCGGTCCTGAGGCGTGCGACCGGCGGCGAGGGGATGACCGAATCCTACCAATTCGGCGATGTTCATGTGAACTTCAAGCGGTTCGAGGCGAAAAAAAAAGGCAAAAGCCTGGATCTCTCTCCCCGGGAGTTCCGACTCCTGCACTACTTCGTGGAACATCGGGGCGAGGTGGTCCCGAGAGATCAACTTCTGGACACGGTCTGGGATTACGACAATCCTCCCCTCACGCGAACGGTGGACATGCACATCGCCAAGCTTCGCAAGAAGATCGAGGACAGGCCCACCGACCCCCAATTCATCGTGACGATCCACCGGCTTGGCTACAAGTTCACCGGCTGACCGAGAGTTCCCCCTGGCCTGCGGTTCCGGAACCTGACCACCATACGAGGCGTGAACCCCCTTTTTCATAGGGGTTTATGGGCGCTATGGCGCCTGCGCCGATCTCGATTTATATTCCCAGGGAACGGATTGTGTGGAGGGAGGGAAACGAAAATGTCGGGTTCCACAGGCGTGCTCGATGGTAAATCGCGGGGCCCCGATCCGGTGGGTCAGGAGAGGAAATGGAGTCCCGAAATCATGGAGAACCTGTACAATCTTCTGTACCGGGTCGATCTGGGAAACCGAAAATTCGGACCTGAACTGGAAAAATTGGAAAGGGACCAAGGGGAGGAAGTCTACTCCGAACTGGTTTACCTCCTTTCCCATCTCCGTTATTCACCCCCCCAGGCGAAGCGTCACTGGTTCCAGATCCTGGCTCATCAGAAGTCGATGGAAAAACGGTTCGGGGCCAAGGTTGACCTGCGCGTCGCCCTCGTGAGCTACTTCGTCGAAGTAAATCAACAACTCAAAAATCCCAAGATCATCGAACTGAAGGTATTCGAGCAGACCCAGGCCTCGGTCTACCGAGATCAGCTCACGGGACTGTGCAATTACCGGTATTTCCGGGAACATCTTGACAGGGAGGTCAGTCGGAGCGTTCGTTACAATTCCCCGATCTCCCTGGTCATGATCGATGTCGATAATTTCAAAAATTACAATGATCGAAACGGGCACGAGGCGGGAAACACCATCCTCTCCACCCTGGCCTGCCTCCTGAGCGACTCTCTGCGCACTGTGGACGTATCGGCCCGGTACGGTGGCGAGGAATTCGCCCTGATCCTCCCCGCCACGACCAAGATGGGAGCCCAGCATGTCGCGGAGCGCGCCCGGGAGAGGATCGAAAAGCATCGATTCCCTAATGAGGACAGCCAGCCGGACGGTGTTCTTACAGTGAGCATGGGAGTGGCGACCTATCCGGCCGACGCCACCGAGCCTAACGAATTAATCCGGCACGCCGATCGGGCCCTGTATTTTGCCAAATCGAACGGCAAGAACCAGGTGCACTTGTATGGCCATAACCGGCGCTCCTACCAGAGGGTATTCGCCAAGCTCGAGGGGACCTATCAGGCGCTTGCGCAGGAGTCGTTCCCTATGACCATATTGAATCTCAGCGAGGGAGGCCTCCTGTTTCAGGTCGATCGAAATCTACCGATGGGAACCCTGATCCGGACCCGGTTCATGATTCCCGAGGAAAAAAAGGAGATCTCCCTTTCTGCCAGGGTGATCAGAGTGGAGGAAACGGGGAAGGAGGTATTCCAGGTCGGCGTCCGGATACTGGAGATTCTCGCGGCCGATTGGTGCCTTCTGTCCAGGTATATCGGTAAGCTGGACAAGCGCCAGAAAGCCGGTATTCAAGAAACGGTCCCCGCTTCCGTCGGATCCTGACAGTCCCGCCCGTCAGTCCCCTTCAATCCAGCGTCTGAGGGTATCGAGATCTGCCGGCGTGATTTCCGCATCCCTGTGAAGCCAGATATATTTGGCAAGGGGCATCGCTCCATTCTCCACCTGTTTCAGGATCTCGCCGCGGTACAGGACCTTGTACATCGAAGGGATTTCGGCCCAGGTGGAGAAATTGATCTTGAAACGGGCTTCCCGGACATCCCTGGAGACCAGCCAGGAAACCGGGGCAACCCGGCTATACCAGGGCCAGCGGGTCTTGTTCGAATGGCAGTCGTAACAGGACCGGCGGAGGATCGCCATCACCTCGGGAGGGGCCTCGATCTCCCCGGTCACCGGAGGATTCGTCCGTTCCACACGGGGGAACACCTGGATCAGGATGGCGATCGGAACAAGCACCATTCCCGCCCACTTCAATACCTTTGCCATCGGGTACGGAATCTCCTTCCGGGGCGGAAGTGTACCAGATAGATCAAAAACGAGTTTCGCGGTTTGTTTCGGCGGGTGTACGGGAGCGAAGACTCGAAGAGGGGATCAATCGGGCGTATTGAGCCTCCCTGAAATTCGCGTTCATCTCGCACATCGGCACCGCCTCCCATTGGCCGTTCCGCCGGTAAGCTCCCCGGAAGGCGCATGCCGTCAGGCGTTTCTCCACTATCT